>DATNEW010000017.1 GCA_035606695.1 Gemmatimonadaceae bacterium | reverse complement strand
CCCATACGCCCATACGCCCATACGCCCATACGCCCGCACTCATGCCACTCGTGGCGCCGCAAACACCGGCGCCGCCACAAGCGCCGTCGCCCCACGCAACCGCGGATAACTGCTCGCGGGATCCGGCAGCAACGGCGTCTCCGCCGCCACCGGGGTCAACGCACGCTCCGCGATTCCTTCCCGGATGATCGGCTCGACGTGATCCCAGACGTCCGTGATCTCGCCGCCGATGAAGATCTGCGCAGGATTCAACGAGTTCACGATCACCGCCAACCCTCGGCCCAGATATCGCGCGGTCTCTTCGAGGGCGGCGAGCGCCTTGGCATCGCCATGTTTCGCGCGATCGATGACGTCGGTGATCGTCAAGCCGGACTCGCGGAGCAGGTGGCGCGCTTCCTTGCGCGAAAACTCGCGGCCCATGTAGCGCGACATCGTCGCCAGATTCGACGTGTACGCTTCGAGGCACCCACGCGCGCCGCACAAACATCCCGGTCCATTCGGATCCACGGGAATGTGTCCGAACTCGCCGGCCGTGTAGTCGTGCCCGCGCACGACCTCGCCATTCATCACGATCCCGGTGCCGACGCCGTCGGAAACGGTGACGTACACGAAATCGCGCGGCGTCTCCGATCCGCGCTCGCCCAACCACATCTGCGCGATCGCACACGCGATCGGCGCATTCTCGATGTGCACTTCGTATCCCGTCGCTTCGGCGAGGGCGTCGCGCACATCCACATCGCGCCAGCCAAGCTGAGGCGCGTTGAGCACGCGCCCCGTGCTCTGGTCGATCATGCCCGGGATCACGAGTCCAATGCCGTTGCATTTCTTTTCGGCCTGGTTCGTTTTCAGGAGTCGAGCGATGCGGCGCGCCAACAGCTTGACGAGCTCGTCGGGCTCGGGCACCGTGTCGAACGCTTCCGTCGCGATCGCGTTGCCGGCGAAGTCGCTCAACATCAGATAGGTGCGGCTGAACCGGACATCGATGCCGACCGCCAATCGATCCTGCGTGCGAACGTACAACATCATCGGTTTGCGCCCGCGCGGCGCGTTGATCGTGCTGCCCTCGTACAGAAATCCGTCGGCAATCAGCTCCCCAACGAGCGACGTAATCATGCCGCGGCCAATTCCCATGCTCCGAGCCAGATCAGCTCGCGAAACCGGTTGGTGCTCTCGAACCAGGTTCAGAAGGATCTGCCGGTTGATGTCACGCGTCGTGGACCGCGTCGCCCGTACGAAGCTGCGTGTGTTGATCTTACGCATCGCTAAGTTATTGTTCGGCAATGAGATACCAACAAGTCCACGCGACGTGAGCCGGGTCTGTGTTCAGCTGATATCGCGTGGCGGCCAATATACGGGACTATTGCGCGGCCGATATTGTTCGTAATTTGAACAAATGCTGGCCCCGCGCAATATCCGCCTTTCCCACCAGGCCTTATGAAACGTGGCATCCACCAGCCGCTCCTCCTGAACGAGGATCGATTCTTCGATTCGGATCCCGCCATCCGAACCGCGGCCCGTTCCATATATGAAGAGACGCGCGAGCTTCCGCTCATCTGCCCGCACGGGCACGTCGAGCCCGCGCTGCTCGCCACGAACCAGTCATTCCCCGAGCCCACCGCACTCCTGATCGTTCCGGATCACTACATCTTCCGGATGCTTTATTCCCGTGGGCTCTGCATGGAATCGCTCGGCGTTCCGACGCGCGACGGCACCCCCGTCGAAACAGATCCGCGCAGGATCTGGCAGCGGTTCGCCGAGCATTACTATCTGTTCCGCGGAACGCCGACGGGCGTGTGGCTCGATCACGAGCTCCACGACCTGTTCGGCGTTCGCGAGAAGCTCGACGGCGGTACGGCACAGGCGATCTATGATCAGATCGCCGAGCGGCTGGCGTCGCCCGAGTATCGTCCGCGGGCGTTGTTCGATCGCTTTAATATCGAAGTGCTCGCGACGACGGACAAAGCCTCGGATCGGCTCGAGCATCATCGCGCGATTCGCGAATCGAACTGGAGCGGCAACGTCGTTCCGACCTTCCGTCCCGATGCGGTCTTCCGGATTGCGACCCGCGCCTGGCGCGGCGAGATCCAGGCGCTCGCTGCCGCGGTCGGTCGTCCGATCGGCGAGTATGTCAACTTCATCGACGCTCTCGCCGCGCAGCGCCGCTACTTCAAGTCACTCGGCGGCACGGCGACCGATCACGCCGTCGTCGAGCCATACACCGAGCGGTTGAGCGACCTCGATGCATCGCAGCTGTTCGCGCGCGCGTTGGCGGGGCAGGCGACCCCGGGCGATCAGCGCCGCTTCGAGGCGCACATGTTGATGGAAATGGCGCGCATGTCGATCGAGGACGGGCTGGTGATGCAGCTGCACCCCGGCGCCATGCGCGATCATAACGTGCTGGTGGCCGAACGTTTTGGGGCGGACAAGGGCGGCGACATTCCGGTTGCGACGGAGTACACGCGCAATCTTTCCAATTTGCTAAATACCTATGGCAACGACCCGCGCCTGACGATCGTGCTGTTCACACTCGACGAAACCAACTACGCGCGTGAGATGGCGCCTCTCGCCGGACACTATCCGGCGCTGCGCCTTGGACCGCCGTGGTGGTTCCATGACTCCATTCAAGGCATGACGCGCTTCCGCGAGCAGGTCACGGAGACGGCGGGGATCTACAACACCGCCGGCTTCAACGATGACACGCGCGCGTTTTGCTCGATTCCCGCGCGCCACGATCTTGCGCGGCGTATCGATGCGAACTTTCTAGGCGGCCTCGTCGCGCGGCACATCGTCGACATGAACGATGCGCGTGTCATGGCGCGCGCGCTGGCGTACGACCTGGCGAAGGAGACGTACCGCTTCGGAGATATCAGTCGTGCCGCGAGCCGTGCCGAGCCGGGACGGGTTCGCGCGGTGTCGGGGGGCGAGGCGTGACACCGGAGAAGCCCGCGGTCATCCGCATCGCCGATCGCGACAACGTCGCGATCGCGCTGCGTCCGATCGCGGCCGGCGAGCGCGTGATCGTCGATGGCGCGTCAGTCGTCGCGCGCCAGGACGTACCCGCCGGCCACAAACTCGCGCTCGCCCCCATCGCGCGCGACGAGCAAGTAATGAAGTACGGCGTCCCCATCGGCAACGCCACGGAAGACATTCAGCCAGGCGACTGGATCCACTCGCACAACTTGAAGACCGCTCTGAGCGGTGTCCTCGACTACAAGTATTCTCCGCGCACCGCCCATACGCCCATACGCCCACACGCCCATACGCCCGTCTTCAAAGGGTTTCGCCGCGCCAACGGCAAGGCCGCCACCCGCAACGAGCTCTGGGTGCTCAACACCGTCGGCTGCGTGAATCATGCGGCCGAGCGGATCGCGAGACAGGCGGCGGAGCGGTACGCGGGGAAAGTGGACGGCATCCACGCCTTCGCGCATCCGTACGGCTGCAGCCAGCTCGGCGACGATTTAAAGAATACTCAACGCGTGCTCGCCGGCCTGCTGCGTCATCCGAACGCCGGCGGCGTGCTCATCCTCGGCCTCGGCTGCGAGAACAATCAGCTCAACGAGCTGATGGCGCTCGCCGGCGACATCGATCGCGAGCGCGTCGCGTTCTTCAATACGCAAGACGTGATCGACGAGCTCGAGGAAGGGACCGGCGCGGTCGCGAAGCTCATCGAGCGGATCTCGCAGGACAAGCGCGTCGACGTGCCGGTGACCGAGCTCGTGCTCGGCCACAAGTGCGGCGGCTCCGACGGGTTCAGCGGCATCAGCGCCAACGCGTTGCTCGGCCGCGTGGCGGATCGCATGACGGCGCTCGGCGGCAGCGTGATTCTCACCGAAGTACCCGAGATGTTCGGCGCCGAGCAGCAGTTGATGAATCGTGCGACGTCGCCGGAGGTGTTCGACGGCGTCGTGAACATGGTCAATGATTTCAAGAACTACTTCCTGCGGCACAATCAGCCGGTGTACGAGAATCCGTCGCCGGGAAACAAGGCCGGCGGCTTGACGACGCTCGAGGAGAAATCGCTCGGCGCCATTCAGAAGGGCGGACGCGCGCCGGTCTCGCGCGTGTTGCGGTACGGCGAGCCGCTGCGCGATCACGGTCTTTCGCTGCTCGAGTCGCCGGGCAATGACGGCGTGTCGTCGACGGCGATGGTGGTCAGCGGCGCGACGCTGCTGCTCTTCACGACGGGCCGCGGCACGCCGCTCGGCTTCCCGGTGCCGACCATCAAGGTTTCATCGAACAGCGAGATTGCCGCGAAGAAGCCGCACTGGATCGACTTCAACGCCGGCTCGCTGCTCGACGGAACGAAGACGATGGCGCAGCTCGAGGACGATCTCTTCGCGCTGATCCTGAGCGTCGCGTCGGGCGAGCTCACCAACAACGAGAAGAATGGCTATCGCGAGATCGCCATCTGGAAAGAGGGAGTCACGCTCTAGATGCACGATCGTCCCCGGCTCTCGCGCGAGGTCGTGGCGTTGCTCGCCTTCAGCGGCCGCACCGACGTCGAAGTTCCTCCGGCCGAGGTCCTCGAGCTTCGGGAGCGAGTGGTACAGTTTGGAACCGGCGCGTTTCTGCGTGGTTTCGTCGAGTACTTCGTGGACGAGGCCAATCGCGCCGGAGTGTTCGACGGCTCAATCGTGGCCGTGTCGTCGACGGGCAGCAGCCGCGACGTCATGCTCAACGAACAGGACGGTCTGTTCACGCTGGCGATTCAAGGCATCGACGACGGGATTGCGCGGCGCCGGCATCGCATCGTCGCGTCGCTGAGCCGCGCCATCTCGGCGCGCGATCAGTGGGACGCGGTGCTCGCGGTGGCGCGTGATCCAGATCTCGAGCTCGTATTCTCGAATACGACGGAAGTCGGCATCACGCTCGACCAGAGCGACGAGCTCAATGCGCATCCGCCGAAGTCGTTTCCCGGCAAGTTGACGCGCTTTCTGTTCGAGCGCGCGACGGCCTTCGACTACGATGTGTCTCGCGGCGTCGTCGTGTTGCCCTGTGAGCTCATCGAAGACAACGGCGACGCCTTGCGTGCGATCGTCCATCAGCTCGCGCGGCGCTGGAATCTCGATGCGCGCTTCGGCGCGTGGCTCACCGAAGCCGTGCAGTTCTGCAACACGCTCGTCGACCGCATCGTGCCGGGTGCCCCGCCGCGTGAAGAGGCACAGCGCTGTGAGGAATTGTTCGGCTATCGCGACGGGCTGCTGACCGCGTGCGAGACATATGCGTTGTTCGCCATCGAAGGCGATGAGCGAGTCCGGCAGCGCATACGCATCGCCGATGCGGACAGCCGCATCATCGTCACGCCCGACATTCGGCCGTATCGCGAACGCAAGGTGCGCATTCTGAACGGCGCCCACACCATCTCGGTGCCGCTTGCGCTGCTCGCGGGATTGGCGACCGTGCGCGAAGCTGTCGAGCACGAGCGCGTGGGCGCGTTCATGCGGCGCGCCGTCCTCGAGGAGATCGTGCCGAGCATCGACGTACCCGACGCCGAGGTATTCGCGCGCGACGTGTTGACGCGTTTCGCGAACCCGTACATTCAGCATGCGTTGATCGACATCACGCTGTACGGCACGACGAAGATGCGCGTGCGTATCGTGCCGTCCATTCTCGCGTACGGCGAGCGTTTTGGCCGCGCACCGGCCGCGCTTGCGTTTGGTTTCGCGGCGTATCTCGCCTTCATGCGCGGCGAGCTGCAAGCCGAGCGTCGCGCCGCGGGACTTCCTGTACCTGAAGACGGCGAGGGCGAGCGCATTCGCGCGGAGTGGCGCACCGTCGATCCGCAGGTTGATGACGACATCGTCTCGTTCGTCGAGCGCGTGTGCGGTGACGAGGCGCTGTGGAACGCGGACCTGACTGTCGTGCCGGGATTCACCAGTCTCGTTGCCGAGCATCTCATTCGGATCGTGCGCGGAGGCGGGAGCGGTCGCGCCATTGCCGCGCTGGACGCATTTCTTTCAGAACCTGCTATCACACAGTCATGACCACGTTTGCCACGGCCGACGAAACGCTGGCGCGGCTGCGCGCCGTGCGCATCGCTCCGGTGATCACGATCGACGATCCAGCTGATGCGGTACCACTGGCACGCGCGTTGGCCGAGGGCGGTCTGCCGTGCGCGGAGATCACGTTCCGAACGCCGCGTGCGCCCGAAGCGTTGCAGCGCATTTGCGCCGAGGCACCCGAGCTGCTCGCTGGTGCGGGGACGGTGTTGACGCGGGATCAAGCCAAGCGCGCACGCGATGCCGGCGCACAGTTCATCGTCGCCCCGGGATTCAACGCGCGCGTCGTCGACTATTGTCTGGAAAACAGCATTCCGGTGTATCCGGGAATCGCGACGCCGACTGAAGTGGAGATGGCGCTGGAGAAGGGCCTCAAGACGTTGAAGTTCTTTCCCGCCGAGCCGATGGGCGGACTCGATTTTCTCAAGGCGATCGCGGCGCCGTACGTCGACGTCAGCTTCATGCCGACCGGCGGAATCAATCTCACGAACGTCGGACACTATCTCGCGTTCAAGCGCGTTGTCGCGTGCGGCGGATCGTGGATGGCGCCGGCGGACTGGATTGCCGCAAAACAGTTCGATCGCATTCGTGAAGCATCGCAACGCGCGGCCGAGGCCGCGCAGGGCAAGACGGCGGTCGTCGTATGAGCCGCGTCGTCACGCTCGGCGAGGTCATGTTGCGGCTCAAGTCTCCCGGCTTCGAGCGGTTGTTCCAGTCGCCGATGCTCGAAGCGACATTCGGTGGTGCCGAGGCGAACGTCGCGTCGTCGCTCGCGCAGTACGGTGTCGACGCGCGCTTCGTATCCGCCATTCCCGCCAACAACGTCGGCGATTCGTGCATCGCGGCGTTGAAGGCGTTCGGTGTGGACACGTCGATGATCAAGCGCCAAGGCGACCGGCTCGGGATTTACTTCCTCGAGAATGGCGCGAATCAGCGTCCGTCGCGCGTGACGTACGATCGCGCCGGTTCCTCGATCGCAACGGCGAAGGCAATTGATTTCGATTGGGACGCCGTGTTCGCGGATGCGGATTGGTTTCATGTCAGCGGCGTGACGCCGGCGATCAGCGCGAGCGCCGCTGAGCTCTCGTTGGCTGCGGCGAAGGAAGCCCGCCAGCGTAAGCTGGCGGTTTCGATAGACTACAATTATCGAAAGAACCTCTGGAAGTACGGCAGGAAGGCGCCGGACGTGATGCGCGAGCTGGTGGCATTCGCCACCGTCGGCATCGCGAACGAGGAGGACTGCCAGAAGGCGCTCGGCATCGAGGTGGACGTCGATGTGGCGTCGGGCCGGCTCGAGCACGACAAGTACCGCGCGCTGGCGGAGAAGGTGTTGAAGACGTTCCCCAATCTCGAGAAGCAGGTGATCACGCTTCGCGAAAGCCACAGCGCCGATCGCAACGGGTGGAGCGCGTGCCTGTTCAACGGCAAGGATTTCCTGATGAGCCGGCGCTATGACATCACGGATATCGTGGATCGTGTCGGCGCGGGCGACTCGTTCGCCGCGGGTCTCATCTACGGTGTGCGCGCATATGAGAACGATCAACAGGCGCTGGAGTTCGCGACCGCCGCGTCGTGTCTCAAGCACTCCATTCATGGCGACATCAACCGCGTCGGCGTGAGCGAAGTCGAATCGCTCATGCAGGGGGACGCCAGTGGACGTGTCCAGCGCTAAGCGCGATCCCGCCGTCACGGCGTCCGGCGCGACCGGACTTGCCGTGAGCGGCGCCTTGATGAAAATCGGCAGATATCGATGGACGATCTGCGCGTTGCTGTTCTTCGCGACCACGATCAACTACATCGATCGCCAGGTCCTTGGCATTCTCGCGCCGACGCTGCAACGCGAGCTGCACTGGTCGGAGACACAATACAGCGCGGTGGTGTCATGGTTCACCGCCGCCTATGCGATCGGTTTTCTCTTCGCCGGACGGTTGCTCGACAAGGTCGGCACGCGCATCGGCTACGCGATTTCGATCGTCGTGTGGAGCTTGTCGGCGATGTCGCACTCGCTCGCCCGCAACGCATTTCAGTTCAGTCTCGCCCGCTTCGGACTCGGCCTTGGTGAATCAGGCAACTTCCCGGCGTCGATCAAGACCGTCGCCGAGTGGTTTCCTTCGCGCGAACGCGCGTTGGCGACCGGCATCTTCAACGCGGGGAGCAACGTCGGCGCGATCGTCACGCCGCTCGTCGTGCCGTGGATCGCACTGACGTTCGGATGGCGCGCGGCGTTCATCTGGACGGGTTTGTTGAGCGCGACGTGGTTGATCTTCTGGCTGATCGTCTATCGTCCGCCGCAGGAACATCCTCGTCTCTCGCAAGGCGAACGCGAATACATCCAGAGCGAGCCCGCCGAGTCGACGGCGCGTGTGCGCTGGCTCGAGCTGCTCGGCCACCGTCAAACGTGGGCGTTCGCGCTCGGCAAAGGCATGACGGATCCGATCTGGTGGTTCTATCTCTTCTGGCTGCCGAAGTTTCTCGACGCGCGCTACGGTGTGAAGCTTGGCGCGATCGCGGCGCCGCTGATCGTGATCTATCTGCTCGCCGACGCCGGGTCGATTTTCGGCGGCTGGTTGTCGGGCGCATTCATCAAGCGTGGCTGGTCGGTGAACGCCGGCCGCAAGACGACCATGCTCGTCGCCGCGCTGCTCATCGTTCCGACGATGTTCGCGCCGAGCGCGCCGAACGTGTGGCTGGCCGTGTTGATCGTGGGCGTGGCGGCCGCGTCGCATCAATGGTGGTCGGCGAACATTTTCACGCTGGCGAGCGACATGTTCCCGAAGCGCGCTGTCGGTTCGGTCGTCGGCATCGGCGGGTTCTTCGGTGCGGCGGGCGGCTTTCTGTTTCAACGCGCGACTGGATGGGTGCTCCAGCGCAACGGCGATAACTACACGCCGATCTTTCTCGTGTGCGGATTGGCGTACGTCTCGGCGCTGCTCGTGATTCATCTGCTGTCGCCGCGGTTGGTGAAGGTGGATTTGGGCGTATGAGCGCGGCCGTCATTCCGAGCGCCCTTGTCCTTCCGAGCGCCCTTGTCATTCCGAGCGCCCGTGTCATTCCGAGCGTAGCGAGGAATCTCCCGTCCCGTCGGATTGGCCGGGCCCTCGCTCGGGATGCTAGATCCCTCACCTTCGCTTCGCTCAGGCTCGGGATGACAGGCTGTGCTGCGCTCGTGCTCGGGATGACGCCGTTACGCGCCCAGAATCCAAACCCCATGGATTCAATCCGCAAGCTGCCAGGCTATCGCCCCGCCGCCGACACGACGACGTATCTCGCCGAATCGCGCATCGAGAAGTTCGTTCCGCGAAGGCGCCACGCCGCGTGGATGGCATACCTCGCGAGCTCGCGTGCGATGTACGCGCGCGACACCGCGTCGATGCATCAGGAGCTGCGCACGCTCGGCAAAACGGAAATGGTGCGCGCGCCGTACACGCACGACTTCTCCGTGAAGAGCTACATGACGCCGGCGTGGTTCGCCGGTGACTCGGCGCGCCGCATGGCCGAGTCGATTCTCAGCTTCCAGGCGCCGAACGGCGGCTGGTCCAAGCACGTCGATTTTGCGGCGCACAGTCGCCAGCCGGGCGAGAGCTATTACGCTGAGAGCAATGAGTGGGAGTGGATCTCGACGGTGGACAACGATCAGACCACCGAGGAAATCCATTTCTTGGCGCACGCGGACTCGGCGCATCATGATCCGCGCTATGAGCGTGCGATCTCGCGCGGCATCGACTACTTGCTCGCGTCGCAGATGCCGAATGGATGCATCCCCCAGGCATTCCCGCTCGAGGGCAGCTATCACGACGCCGCGACGTTCAACGACAACGCGACCGTCAACGTGCTGAGCATCTTCCGCGAAGTCGCCGCGGGAGATTTCCAGAATGTGAATGTGAAGCAGCGCGCCGCGGCGAGCGCCGCGGTGATGAAAGGCATCGCGTGCATTCTCGACGCGCAGGTCAGCGTCAACGGCGTGTTGACAGCGTGGGGCCAGCAGCACGATCCGCTGACATATCTCCCAGTAAGCGCGCGATCGTACGAGCTGACGTCGCTCACGGCGCTCGAGAGCGCGGAGATTGTCGATTTCCTGATGACGCTGCCGCGCCCGTCGCAAGACGTGGTGAAGGCGGTGTACGCGGCAACACGATGGCTGCGTTCCGTTCAGCTGCATGGCCTGTCGTACGCGCACTACGAGCTTCGCGCCGATCCCAACGCGCCGCCGCTGTGGGGCCGTCTCTACGAGATCGGCACGAATCGCGTGATCATGGCCAATCGCGAGGGCATCAAGCTCTACGACTGGAACCAGCTCACCGACCGCCGGTCCGGCTATGGCTGGTACACGACACTGCCGGCAGCGACGCTGGCGCGTTTCGACGTCTGGTCCAAATCGCACCCGAGCCCATGAACCGCAGACAATTTCTTCGTGACGGTGTTCTTGCCGCGACGCTCGTGTCTCCGCTCGCCGCGGCGTGTCGCTCGGGGCCGCGTGTTGGTTCGCCGATGCCGCCGAGTGGAAAGAGTGGATGGGATCTCGTGCCCGAGATTCTCGCGCGCATCGTTCCGCCGACATTTCCGAATCGGGACTTCGACATCACGCGGTACGGCGCGCGCGCCGACGACTCCGATTGTACCGATGCGATTCGCCGCGCCGTCGAAGCGTGTGCCGCCGCGGGCGGCGGCCGCGTGTTGGTGCCCGCCGGCCGCTTCCTCACCGGGCCGATTCATCTCGAGAGCAGGGTGAACCTCCACGTCGCGAAGGGCGCGACGCTGGCGTTCACTCGAGACACCTCGAAGTATCTCCCCGCCGTGCTCACGCGATTCGAGAGCACTGAGCTGATGAACTACTCGCCGTTCATCTACGCGCTCGACCAGAGCGACATCGCTATCACCGGTGAAGGCACGCTCGACGGCCAAGCCGACGAAGCGCATTGGTGGTTCTGGAAGGGAAGCAAGGAGTCGGGCTGGAAGGCCGGCATGCCGAACTACAACGCGTCGCGTCAGCGACTGCTCGACATGGCCGAGCGGCGGGTGCCGGTCGCGCAGCGCGTGTTCGGCGAGGGCGATTGTCTGCGGCCGAATTTCATCCAGCCATATCGCTGTAAGAATATCCTCATCGAGAACGTCACGATCGTGAATTCGCCGATGTGGGAGATCAACCCCACGCTCTGTCAGAACGTGACGGTGCGCGGCGTGAAGATCAATACGCACGGACCGAACAACGACGGCGTCGATCCCGACTCGTGCTGCGACGTGCTCATCGAGCACTGTGAGTTCAACACGGGCGACGATTGCATCGCCATCAAGTCGGGGCGCAACGAGGATGGCCGCAGGGTTGGCGTGCCGAGCGAGAACATCATCGTGCGCGAGTGCCAGATGCGCGACGGCCATGGCGGCGTCAGCGTCGGCAGTGAGATCTCGGGCGGCTGCTGGAACGTGTTCGCCTACAACTGCCGCATGGACAGCCCAATTCTGTATAGCGTGCTGCGCCTGAAGAACAACGCGATGCGCGGCGGCGTGCTGCGCGACATCTACATGCGCGACGTCACGGTGGGACAGGTCTCCGACGCCATCCTCTCGATCGACTTCACCTATGAGGAGGGCGCCAAGGGCCGCTTCACGCCCGTCGCGCGGAACATCGAACTGCGGCGCGTCACGAGCGAGAAAAGTCCGCACGGCGTGGTGCTCAAGGGATTTCCGAACGCGCCGATCGAAGATGTTCGGGTGCTCGACTGCACCTTCAAGAATGTCTCACAGGGCAACGTGATCGAGAACGTGCGGGGGTTGAATTGGGCGGGAACGACGATCAATGGCGTCAAGGCGCAGTGACTCCACCCATTGTCATCCCGAGCGAGCTTGTCATCCCGAGCGAAGCGAGGGATCTCCCGTCTCGGCGGATTGGCCGGCCCCTCTACCGCGACGCTAGATCCCTCGCGCTGCTCGCGCTCGGGATGACAGCGCCTCTCCAGGCGCAATCCAAGCCCTGGTCCACCCGCGTCGCCGAGTCGGTGATCGCACGCAGTCCGGTCGTCGTCTACGACAAGTGGGATTACGTCGCGGGCCTCATGCTGCTCGCCATCGATCGCGTCGGATCAGAGACTCATCAACCAAGGTTCGCCGCGTACGTCCAGCGCAGCGTCGATTCGCTCGTGCATCCGGATGGCTCGATCGCCGGCTACGACCAGAGCGAGTTCAATCTCGATCAGATCAACGAAGGCCGCGCGCTGTTCATTCTCGCCGACCGCACGCACGACCCGCGATACCTGCGCGCCGCCGACAAGCTGCGCGACCAGTTGCGCCATCAGCCGCGCACCGCGGAAGGCGGCTTCTGGCACAAAAAGATTTACCCGCAGCAGATGTGGCTCGACGGCCTGTACATGGCCGAGCCGTTCTACGCGCAGTATGCATTGCGCCACGGCGATACGACGGCGATGAACGACGTCGTTCGACAGTTTCTGCTCGTCGCCCGACATCTGCGCGATCCGAAGACGGGCCTCTACTACCATGCGTGGGACTCGGTGCACCAACAGCCGTGGGCCGACAGCGCCACCGGCCTCTCGAAGAATTTCTGGGGCCGCGCGGTCGGCTGGTACCTCATGGCGGCGATGGACGTGCTCGACGATCTGCCGAAGACGCACCACGACCGCCCGGAATTGATTCGCGTCGTTCGCCAGCTCGCGAGCGACGTCGCGAAGGTGCAGGATCCGGTCACTGGCGTCTGGTGGCAGGTGCTCGATCAACCAAATCGCGCGGGCAATTACCTCGAAGCATCCGCATCCGGAATGCTCACCTACGCCTTCGCGAAGGGCGCGCGACTCGGCATACTCGACTCGTCATACCGCGCCGTCGCGAATCGTGCGTTCGACGGCATGCTGAAGCAGTTCGTGACGGTCGACGCCAACGGCCTCGTCTCCATCAACGGCATCTGCAAGGTCGCGGGACTCGGCGGCAATCCACCGCGCGATGGCTCCTATCAGTACTACGTCTCCGAGCCTGTCGTGTCGAACGACTACAAGGGCGTCGGACCGTTCGTGCTCGCGGCGCTGGAGCTGGGTCGATGAGCGTGCTCGATCGCTTCTCGCTCGCCGGCAAGCGCGCGCTCGTCACCGGTGCGAGTCGCGGCCTTGGGCGCGCGATGGCGATTGCGCTCGCCGAAGCTGAGGCTGACGTCGTGTGCGCCAGCTCGAGCGAGGATGGCACGGCCGAGACGGCGGCGATCATTCGCGATCTTGGAAGACAGGCGTGGACGACACACGCCGATCTCGGCAGTCGTGACGAAGTCGCGCGCATGGCCGATGATGCCGAGCGTCAGGCCGGATCGATCGACATTCTGGTGAACAACGGCGGCACGATCGCACGCTTTCCCGCGGCGGAGTTTCCCGACGAGGAATGGGATCGCGTGCTGCGCACCAATCTGGATTCCGTGTTCGCGCTGTCGCGCCACTTTGGCACGAAGATGATCGAGCGGCGCGCGGGCAAGATCATCAACGTGGCGTCGCTCTTGTCGTTCAGTGGCGGCATTACCGTGCCCGCGTACACGGCGAGCAAGCACGCGGTGGCCGGGTTGACCAAGGCGCTGGCGAACGAGTGGGCGAAGCACAACGTCCAGATCAACGCCATCGCGCCCGGCTATTTCGCCACCGACAACACGCAGCGTCTTCGTGCCGACTCGACGCGATTCGCCGAGATCAGCGCGCGCATCCCGGCGGCGCGCTGGGGTGATCCTTCCGATCTCGCGGGCGCCGTCGTGTTTCTGGCGTCGCCGGCGAGCGACTATGTCAATGGCCACGTCCTCGTCGTCGACGGTGGATGGGTGGCACGGTAATTAGCAAACTCTCATGCATCTTCTTCCCGACTCCATGCGCTCCCGCACGCTCTCGACCGAAGAGCTGCGCTCGGCGTTTCTCGTCCAGGGGCTCTTTCAGCCCGACGCGATCAATCTCCGGCACATCGATCTCGACCGCGTCGTGCTCGGCGGCGCGGTACCGACCGGCAAGCCGCTCGAGCTCGAGGCGCCGGAATCGTTCGCGGCCAAATTCTTTCTCGAACGCCGCGAGCTCGGCATCCTGAATATCGGAGCGCCGGGGAGCGTCACAGTCGATGGCAAGCGATTCGACCTTTCGCGGCTCGACGTGTTGTACGTCGGTCGCGGGAGTCGCGACGTGCACTTCGCGAGCGAGTCGGCCGGCGAGCCGGCGCGGTTCTATCTGATCAGCTACCCGGCGCACGCGACGCATGCGACGACGCACATCAAGGGTGCGGACGTCACGGGCAGTCCCATCGGCAGCGCCGATCGCGCGAACTCGCGCAAGATCGCCAAGTACGTCCATGCCGACGGCGCGGAGAGCGCGCAGCTCGTGATGGGTGTGACGCAACTGGCGTCAGGCAGCGTGTGGAACACCATGCCCGCGCACACGCATTTCCGGCGCACGGAGATCTATCTCTACTTCGACGTTCCCGACGACGGCGTCGTCGTGCACCTCATGGGCGAGCCGACCGAAACTCGCCACCTCATGGTGCGCAACGAAGAAGTCGTTCTCTCGCCTCCGTGGTCGATTCATTCGGGCTGTGGCACGTCGAACTACACGTTCTGCTGGGCGATGGGCGGCGAAAACAAGGACTACACCGACATGCAGGCGGTCGACACGAGGGAATTGAAATGAGGGAAATGAGTGTCACTCCGAGCGAGCTTGTCATTCCGAGCGCAGCGAGGAATCTGCCGTCCCGTTCGCGCGGCTGGCTACGCGGAACGCACGCAAGGTCCCTCGCTGTCCTCGCGTTGCTCGGGCTCGGGACGACCAGCGTTCGCGCCCAATCCTCCTACACCATCCGCGCCGAGAATACGTTGTCGCTCACGCGGAGCGATGAAACGATCGCACTGCCGTGGAGCGACGTTCACGCGCGTCTCAACGTGAGCGCCGCCAATCAGGTCCGCGTTCGCGACGTCGGATCCGGCCTCGAGATTCCGTCGCAGGCCGTGGACAACGACGGCAACGGCACGATCGACGAATTGATCTTTCAAGGCTCGTTCGCGCCCGGCGAGATCAAACGCTTCACGATCGAGGCCGGCGCGCCGGCGCCCGTGAAGACGGAGCGCGTCTATGCGTCGCACCAGGATCCGCGCGACGACGTCGCGTGGGAGAACGATCGCATTGCCTATCGCATTTACGGTCAGGGACTGTGGAAGGTCGACTCGCTCCTCAGCAGCGGCGTGGACGTATGGGTCAAGCGCGTGCGCACGCCGATCGTCGAGAAGTGGTACGCCAAGGGTCACGATTTGTACCACCACGACACCGGCGAGGGCGCCGACTTCTTCGACGTCGGCCAATCACTCGGCGCCGGCGGCACGGCGATCTACCGGGACAACAAACTCTATCGCGCGTGGAATTTCAAATCGTGGAAGATGATCGCGAACGGTCCAGTGCGCGCGATATTCGAGTTGTATTATCAGCCGTGGGAAGCCGGCGGCATTCGCGTGACGGAAACGAAGCGCATCGCGATCGACGCGGGTCAGAATCTCAATCACGTGACGAGCATTTTCCGTCAGGAGAATGCCGCGCCCGGCACCGACATCACGTGGGCGACTGGTCTCGTGAAGCGCAAAAATGTCGTCGGGTCGGAGAGCAAGGCGCAGCCATGGGCGTGGCTGTCCGAATGGGGGCCGGTGCTCCCGAAGGACGGCGGGCATGGCGATCTCGGGCTTGCCGTCATGTTGCCGCGCGACGCCGTCGCCGATTGGAAGGAGACGAACGATCACTATTTCGCCGTCTCGCATGCGCGTTCGGGTGAACCCGTGAATTACTGGATCGGCGCCGGCTGGACGGGCAGCGGTGATTTCCGCGACGTCAGCGACTGGCAGACCTATCTCGATCAGTTCGCGCAGCGGCTGTCGATACCGGTGAAGGTGACTGTGGAGGGAAAATGACTGATATCTCGAATGTCATTCCGAGCGAAGCGAGGAATCTGGCGTCCCGTCGGATTTGCAAGTCCCTCTACCGCCATGCTGGATCCCTCGCCGCGTTGCTCCTCGGGATGACTGGTGCACTGCACGCTCAAGACACCCGCACCGTCACCGAGCCGAAATATCCGTCCGCCTGCACGACGCTCACCGCCGAGCTCGCGCCGGTCGCCGACACGACGCTCGCCGATGCGGACGAACGCAAGCTCGACACGCGTCGCATTCAGAGTGCGATCGATCATTGCGGATCGGGTCAAGCAGTCGTGCTCCGCGCCGACGGCGAAAAGCGCGCGTTCCTGATCGGTCCGATCACACTCAAGCGCGGCGTCACGCTGCGCGTGGACACGAATGCGATCGTCTTCGGCTCCCGCGATCCCAAGGAGTACGACATCGACGGTCGCTGCGGCACCGTCGACGAGAAAGGGCACGGCTGTCGTCCGCTGATCAGCTCCGACAACGCGGACGGCGCCGCGATCATGGGGCCGGGCACGATCGACGGCCGCGGTTGGGCCAAGCTCCTCGACAAGACGGCGTCGTGGTGGGATCTCGCGCAGTTCGCGAAAGTCACCAACAAGAGTCAGAGCTGTCCGAGGCTCATTCAATTCACGAAGTCGAACAACGTCGTACTCTTCGACGTCACGCTCAAGAATTCGCCGAACTTCCACGTCGTGTTCGATCGCGGCAATGGCTTTACCGCGTGGGGCGTGTACATCGACACGCGCGATCCGCGTGCGCGCAACACCGACGGTATCGATCCCGCGAGCGCGACGAACGTCACCATCACGCACAGCTTCATCAACACGGGCGACGACAACGTCGCGATCAAGGCCGGGGCCATCCCGAGCTCGCACATGACGATCTCGCACAACCATTTCTATCGCGGTCACGGCGTGTCGATCGGCAGCGAGACGGACGGCGGCGCGAGCGCGATCCGCGTCTTCGATCTCTCGATTCAAGGCGCCGACAACGGCATCCGCATCAAGTCGAACGCGGCACGCGGCGGCCTGGTGCACGACGTCGAATATCGAGACGTCTGCATTCGCGACACGAAGGATCCGATCGAGATGGACACGCACTACACCGCGTCGGCGACGACGACCGGCGACATGATTCCTGAATTCCGCGACATCCGCCTCAAGGACGTGCGCGTGCAGGGCGGCGGCAAGGTCATTCTCGAGGGATACGACGAGAGGCGCCGGCTCGGCATGACGTTCGACAACGTCGTGTTCGACGATCCGTCGAAGATCAAGGTCAGTGCAGGGCATGTGTCGATCGCGAAGGGCCCGGGCCCGATGAATCTCGACGTCACCGGCGAGGACGTGCATGTCGCCGGCACGACGTCCGACGCGCCCGCGAATTCCTGCGTTGGCAAGTTCGTTCCGATGCCGACGGCCTCGACGTCCGCCGCATCGAAATACAATGCGGTGGTCGATGCATCCTTTCGCGGCTCCGAAGGCGACAGCTCCAGCGGCGCGCCGACCTTTCGCACGCTCGGCGCCGCGCTGACGGCGCTGCCGCCGAATGGCGTCGGCCGAGCGGCGATCTTCATCAAGAACGGCCGCTATCACGAAAAGCTCACGATCGATCGCCCGTACGTGACGCTCGTCGGCGAGTCGCGCGACAACACGGTGCTCACCTACGCCGCCGCGGCAGATACGCCCAGCCCGGGCGGTGGAACGTATGGAACGCGCGGGAGCTTCACGCTGAGAATTGTCGCGCCTGACTTTCGCGCCGAGAATCTCACGATCGAGAACGCATTCGATTACCCGGCGAATGTGGCCAAGCCGGATGGCGACAAGACCAAGCTCAAGAACATGCAGGCCGTCGCGCTCATGCTCGACCTGGGCTCCGACCGCGCGTCATTCGAGAACGTGAAACTCACGGGCTTTCAGGACACGCTCTTTCCCAACTCGGGTCGCGCCTATTTCCACAAGTGTGAAGTCTGGGGCCACGTCGACTTCATCTTCGGTGCCGGGCAGGTGGTGTTCGATGACTGCGACATCGTCTCGCGCGATCGGCATAGTCAAACGCTCAACGGCTACGTGACCGCGGCGAGCACCGACGTCTCGCAACCGTATGGATTTCTCTTCATCAACAGCCGCCTGAAGAAGGACAACCCCAACCTCGCGCCGAACTCCGTCTCGCTCGGCCGCCCCTGGCATCCGTTCGCGAATCCGCGCGCGAACGCGAGCGTCGCGTTCATCAATTGCTGGATGGACGATCACATCGGCGCGAAGGGCTGGGATCGCATGTCGTCGGTGGATTCGACGGGCACGCGCATCTGGTACGAGCCGTCGTCGGCGCGATTCGTTGAATTCGGCACCACCGGCCCAGGCGCCGTAACGAGTGCAACGCGACACGTGATCACCGCTGCCGAGGCGGCGAAGTATACGCCGGCGGCGGTGCTGAACGGTTGGGTGCCGGCGCCAAGCGGGCGTTAGTGATGTTGCCGGTGTTCCCCGTGTCGCGCCTCACCCTCGCGGCGCTCGGCGTCGGCGGCCTGATGGCGCTCGCCGCGCCGCCGTCGATAGACGTCTACATGATCGGCGACTCGACGATGGCCGACAAAGTGGATCCGGACATGAATCCGGAAGTCGGCTGGGGCCAGGTCTTCCCGAAGTATTTCACGAGCGACGTGCACGTGCGCAATCACGCCGTGAACGGCCGCAGCACGAAGAGCTTCATCGATCAGCATCGCTGGGACAGCGTGACCGCGCAGCTCAAGCGCGGAGATTACGTGTTCATCGAGTTCGGCCACAACGACGAGAAGCAGGACGACACGAGCCGCTACGCCGCGCCGCACGGCGCGTACAAGGCGAATCTCGAGCGGTTCATTGCCGATACGCGATCGAAGGGCGCGACGCCGATCTTGTTGACGCCGA
The DNA here is from genome assembly GCA_035606695.1 of Gemmatimonadaceae bacterium. Lineage (NCBI taxonomy): Bacteria > Pseudomonadati > Gemmatimonadota > Gemmatimonadia > Gemmatimonadales > Gemmatimonadaceae > Gemmatimonadaceae bacterium. The sequence goes on along the minus strand of DATNEW010000017.1, from coordinate 114,849 downwards.
TCGTCCGCCGCAGCTTCGACGACAAGGGTGAGTTGAAGCAGACGCACGGCGACTATCCCGCGGTGGTGAGAGAAGTCGCGAAGGAGACGCGTGTCGCATTCATAGATCTCGAACGAGACACTCGCGCCCTGATCGCCCCGCTTGGCCCCGAGAAATCAAAGGTCGAGTACGACTACATGCCGCCGGGCGCGTCGATCATGTTCCCGAGGGGGAAGGCGGACGACACGCATCTGTCGAAGCGCGGCGCGCTCGACGTGGCGGGGCTGGTCGCGCGCGATCTGTCGAAGATGGATCTGCCGCTCGCGAAGTATCTGCGGCTCAAGCCGGATCCTACGCCGGATCCAGTCGCGCTGCGCCTGTGGGACACCGTGCCGGGCGCGGTGGGCGACAGTGTGATCGACACGCCGACGATCACGCCGTTCCTCGTGCGCGACTCGAACGGCGCAAAGGGCTCTGGCAAACCGACGAGCGCGATGATCGTGTTTCCGGGCGGCGGTTACGAGCATCTCGCCACGGACAAGGAAGGTTTTCAGGTGGCGCGCTGGCTCAACACGCTCGGCATCAGCGCGTTCGTGGTGCGCTATCGCCTGGGCCCGCGCTATCACGATCCCGCGCTGCGCATGGATGCGCAGCAGGCGATTCGGCTAGTACGCAGGCGTGCCGCGGAGTGGAACGTCGATCCGCATCGCGTGGGCGTGATTGGCTTTTCGGCGGGCGGGCATCTCGCTGCCACCGTCGCCACGCAGTTCGATTCAGCGACGCGGCCGGACGTGGCGATGCTGATCTATCCGGTGATCACCATGGCGTCGCCGTACGCGCACGCGGGCTCGCGGCGGAATCTGCTCGGGGAGCCGGCGTCGGACTCGGCGATCCATGTGATGTCGGCGAACGAGCGGGTGAGGCCGGATATGCCGCGGACGTTCATTGTGGCGAGTACGGACGACCGGACGGTGCCGGTTCAGAATTCGCTCATGATGTATGAGGCGTTGTTACGGGCGAAGGTGCCGGTGGAGATGCATATCTTTGAATCGGCGAGGCATGGGTTTGGGCTCGCGGCAGCGGATAGTGTCGTGGGCGCGTGGACGGGGTTGGCGGGGAGATGGTTGGTACGGGCGGGATTCTAGCGCTGAGCGTTTGAGGCGCTGAGACTGTATGATCCTGTGGCCTAAGCGAGCTATCGAAAATCACTGCTAAATTGCGCAGGCCACTTGTCGTTGGGTAGCTATACAGTTCTTACATGAGCGACGTTTCAGACCGAATTCGCGCGAGCATGGCGGTCCTCGGGCTGTCTTTCCTGCCGTCAATCCGGCCGCTCGCGGTTCCAAATGATTTCGGCGACGAGCTCATACCGGCGGGAACCGCTGTTCTGATTTGGTACCGCGGTGAGCGCTATGTGCTCAGTGCCGCGCACGTCGTCGAGCTGTACCCCAATTACACGTACTACATCGGATCGATGCGGAGCTGGATCGAGATCCCAGGTCCATGGACTGTGAATCGCCCTTCGGGTGGAAACCGCGAAGGCGACACGATTGACATCGCCTTTCGGCACGCACCAAACGCATTCGCAGAGCAGCTCGATGGTTGCACATTTCTCTCGGCCGACCAGCAAGCGACCACAGAACAAGTGAGGTTCAATGGGCCGTACCGTTCAAAGTATGTCGCCATTGGTTACCCGCTGAACGCCTTCAAGATCAAGCGCTACTCCAAGACAACCGTTCCGGGCAACATCGCATATGCGGGGGGAATCGCGTCGCCCGATTCCTACATCAACGAGAAGCTGAGCGCTACGGCGAACCTAGTGTTGGACTCTAAGTGGGATTCGATCGTTGGCGAAAAGGGTCTGCAAACCTCGCCGAAGCTGGAAGGCATTAGTGGCGGGGCCATCATACGGCTTAGATCTATTGAAGGGCTGGGCGATTTGACGCGGCCACAATTAGCAGGCATTACAATCGAGGAACGCAGGCAGGCAAGACTGCTCGTCGGAAATCGTCTCGGCGTCTACACGGAGGCTATCAATCGTGCTCGTACGGCCTAACCCTCCGAGCAGCTCCCTAACGAACGCTGAAACTGACAAGGAATGTGCGGATGGCACCCTGCCGCGCCCGGCGCTGTTATTAGACTTCTTTGTGCTTTCGAAGAATTGACCGGCTCACTCTTTCACCGACCTGCCCGTACGATGACCCGTCGACCACTGATTCGATTCATTCTCGGCGTCGCGTTCTGTTTCCCTTGCACGTTTGCCGTTGCCCAAGCGACGACAGCCCCCACTTGGGGGCCACTCGGCAAGCTGCTTGGATCATGGACAGCGGATAGCGGCGGCGGTGGCCGGCCGGGAATGGCGGTACGCGGAGGAGAAACATGGGTGCGGGACCTGAACGATCGCGTGATCGTCCGCCGTGATTTCTCCGAGTATCCGGCGACCGCTCAGCGGGCCGCGTTCCGTCATGAAGGGCTCATGGTGATTGCGCCCGCCGCCGCAGGGTTCGCGGCGCGTGCCTTTGACAATGAAGGCCACGTGATCACGTACCAACTCGTCGCGAGCGACACGGCCATCGTGTTGACGTCCGACGCCGTGCGTGCGCAGCCGCAGTTCCGATTGACCTACCGACCGACGCCGAACGGATATGATGTTGGCTTCGAGATCGCTCCGCCCGATCGACCGGGGGAATTCAAGCCGTATGTCGCCGGCCGGCTGCACCGCGCGCCGTAGTGTCGACTGACGCCTTCGCGACCTACTTCATCCTGGGCGGCGCCTTCTTCGCCAACCCTGCCATGCGTGCCGAGTTTGCGCGCTTCAGCACTGTCTATCGCACGCATGAATCCATGAAGCCCGTCATGCCGCTCGGCATGCTCGGTATGCTGCTCTCGATGTTCGCCCTCGCGGCATTGGTCGCGATGATCCACCCCGCCGGCGCGGGCGTCGTTGCCGGCGTGCAGTTCGGATTGCTCATCGCCCTGTATGCCTTGGGCTCTTTCGTCCTGCACAACCACGTCAATCTCAACATCGGCGGGCGATTGACGGCACTCCAGGGCATCGCGTACAGCGTGCAGTGGGTGGTCGTCGGAATGGTGATCAGCCTCGTGTATCGAGGCTGAGTGTCGCGCATGCGTTGCAGCTGACTCAAACTCGTTCGCCAACAGAGGTGCACGTGGAACGATCCGCCGCGGTGACCTATTACGAAAAGCTCATTGCCACGAATCCCGCGGTGGAGCGAAAGGGCGATACCGTGCCCTACACATCGCTCAACGGGCACATGTTCAGCGCGTTGCACAAGGACAACACGGTGGCGCTGCGGCTTCCCGAAAAAGAGCGCGAGACGTTTCTCGAGAGGTATCGAACGTCTCTAGCCGCGCAGTACGGCGTGGTGCAACCCGAATATGTGGTCGTGCCTGACGCACTGCTGGCCAAGACGAAGGAGCTCGAGCCGTACTTTGCCGCGAGCTATGAATACGTGGCAGCGATGAAACCCAAGCCCACGACCAAGAAGAAGGCGAGCGCAAAGAAGCGGCGCTGACGTTTAGGCCGGGCGCCTTGCGATTGCGACGAAAGCGTGCGAAGCTACTATCGCGATAGTAGATTGTCATGCTCTCCGCGCCGCCCACTCATGCGGGAACCACTCATGCGCCGATTTCCCACGCTCTCCTCACTCGCGGCAACGCTCACGGCCGCTCTGATCGCCACCGCCGCGAGCTTGCCGGCGCAAAACGCACTCGGCACCTGGCAAGGCACTCTCCAATTACCCGCGCAGCCGCTTCGCCTCGTCATCGACATCGCGCGCGACAATGGCCGGCTCAAGACGGTCCTGTTCAGCCTCGACCAACGCGGCTTCGAAAGTCCGATCACTGCGGACACGATCACGATCTCTTCGCGCACGGTGCGACTCGTCTTCAGCCGAGCCCGCGCGGAATTCATCGGCACGTTCGACCGAACCGGCGACACACTCTCCGGTTCCTGGATGCAAGGTGGATCGTCGCCGCTCGTGCTCGTGCGAGCAACCGCACAAACCGCATGGGGCGATAAATCATCGCACGCGATTCGACAGATCGCCGTCGATACCACCGTCTCTCTCGAGGTACTCGACTGGGGCGGCACCGGACGTCCGGTGGTGCTCCTCGCCGGCGCCGGCAACACCGCGCACGTCTTCGACGACTTCGCGACGAAGCTCACTCCCCGATATCACGTCTACGGGATCACACGCCGCGGCTTCGGTCGCTCGAGCGCGCCGCCATCCGGCTACTCCGCCGACCGCCTCGCCGACGACGTGCTGGCGGTACTCGACTCGCTACGCCTCGCGAAGCCGGTGCTGATCGGCCACTCGATCGCCGGCGAAGAACTGAGCTCCATCGGATCGCGCCGTCCCGAGCGCGTCTCGGGTCTCGTGTATCTCGATGCAGGCTACGTGTACGCCATGTACGACAGCACGCAGGAGAACACCCTGATGGACATGTACGACGTCCAGCGAAAGCTCGCGAAGCTCTCACCCGCGCTCAGTCCGCGCGATCTCGAGAACATTCTCAACGAGCTGCTGACGACGAGCCTTCCCCTCATGGAGCGCGACATGCGCTCGTGGTCGAAGCACCTCGCGGCGCGCCCCGACCGCGACGTCACACCGCCACCGTTCGCGCGAGACTTCGTCGCCGATTCACTGTTCGCGGGCGAAGAGAAATTCTCGACGATCCATGGCCCGGTGCTCGCGATCTTCGCGGCACCGCGCGAAGTGTCACCCGCACTACTGAAGGATTCCGTAGCGCTCGCGAAATCCGACTCGGCGTATCTCGCGGGCGTCATGCCGCAGATCGACGCGTTCCAGCGCGGAGCGCCGGGCGCACGCGTCATTCGCATTCCGCACTCGAACCACTATGTGTTCAGATCGAACGAGGCGGAGGTACTGCGAGAAGTGTTTGCGTTCATCGACGCTCTTCATTGACCACGGACAACGGCGGACAACGGCGGACCGACACGGAGACGGCGTCAACTGCGGTCAACTGCCGTTTGACGCCTTCGTATTGGAACACCCTCAGGACCCATCGATTCGCGAAGCGTCCTGAGGCTGTCTTAAAAAAGCAGTCACTTAAAACGTCGTTCAACCGCAGTTCAACGCCGTCTCCGTGCCGATCAGTGTCGTCCAGCAGTTTTCCGTGGTATTGCTTTACTCGAACAAAATCGAAATCGCCGTATCCGTCGCGAACAAGCGCGACTCGCGCACCGACCCGGCGTCCGTGACTCGCTCGAGATGGGCAGCACGAATGGCGTCGGGATCTGAATAGTCCGCGAAGATGATGGGATTGCGATACCGCCCCGGCCCCGCGTCGGGACTGTACGCCTGCGCAAAGGCGGTGGTTGCCGAAGCAACCACCGCCAAGAGCAGATTCCTCGCTACGCGAAGAATGACGTTCACGTTTTCGAGGACTCTGGTGTCACGCCCAGCGCCCACCGCCCACCGCCCACCGCTACTGCCACCCCGGATTCTGCGTCAGCTTCGGATTCAGATCCAATACCCGCTGCGGAATCGGCATCAACTTGTACTTGTCCGGAATCGGACCGTTGTTCGCCTTCGGGAACTTGCTCGTGCTCGACTTCGCGTGCGCCATGCTCTGTTCGATGCGCGCCTTCGACCACGCCCAGTTGCGTTGATCGTCGAAGTATCCGTTCGGCCCCTCGAGCGACAATTCCCAGCGACGCTCGTTGAATACCGAATCTCTAAAGAGATCGTGGCTCAGCCCCGGCGTCATGCTCGGAATCCCCGCGCGCTGGCGAATCGCGTTCACGGCCGCATACGCCTCCGCCCCCGGCCCACCATTCACCTCGTTCGACGCCTCGGCGATCATCAACAACACTTCGGCGTAGCGGAGAATGATGTAGTTCGGCTCTTCCGCGCCCGTGCCCGTCATCTGCGGGTCGAGGAACTTGCGCGGGAACGGCGTTTCGCTCGCGTACGGCTGCGACGCGGTCTTGGTCTCGTCCCACGTCACGGTCGTGCCGTTCTTGTTCCACGAGAGCACGAACGTTCCGTCGAGCCGCTTGTCGTCCTTGCGGAAGGTATGGAACCAGATGCTCTCCGCCTCGAACGATCCGTTCGTCGATGCACCGAGGAACGGTGCCGTGGCGTTCGGCGCCATGTGCGACGAGAGGCGACCACCCAATCCCGGGGCGCGCACGTTCTGGATGTCGAAGATCACTTCGCTGTTCTGCTCCTTCACCGTGCCGCCGATGAAGTCGAACAGCGATTTGTAATCGGACACCAGCGAATACTCGCCGTCAGACTGCACCTGCTTCGCCATCGCGAGCGCGCTCGCCCAATCCGCCGCCGTACCAACGCCCGTACCCGCGCGCTGGAGATACATCTTCGCCAACAACGTCTTCGCGGCGCCGCGCGAGGCACGGCCGATGTCGGAGCCCGTGTACGACTTCGCGGGCGGCAGCACCGCGATCGCGTCCTTCAGATCCTGCTCGATCTGCGCATACACTTCCTGCGCCGTATTGCGCGGAATGGCGAGACTGTCCAGTCCTTGCGTCTCGTGCAGCTTGAGCGGCACGCCGCCGAACATCCGCACGAGATTGAAGTAGTGCAGCGCGCGCAGGAACTTGGCTTCGCCAACGATGCGCGCCTTGAGCGTCGCATCCATGTCGATCGCCGGCACGTGATCGAGCACGGCGTTCGCGCGGTTGATCGCGTCGAACGCCGACGCCCACACCGCCTGCACGTACGCGTGGTTCACCGGAATGTTGTACACGTCCGGCTGGCTGCGCTCGTTCGTCGCCGACAATCGCGACGTCCACATCTCCGTCGAATGCTCCACGAGCATGACGAAGTCGCGGCCGTAGTAGTTGTCGCCGGTGCTGTTGATGAAATCCGCATACACGCCGTTGATTGCCGCGATCGCGTCGCCGGCGTTGCGGTAGAAGTTCGTGGGTCCGATGAAGTCGAACGGCTGCTCGGTCAGAAACTGCTTGTCGCTGCACGCCAGGCCCACGGTCAACGCGCCGAGCGCCAGGACGATCTTGATTCGCTTGTGCATATGAGTCAGATCTCCGCGCTCAGTAGGTCAGATTGATGCCGAACGTGATGCTCTTGGCCAGCGGATACGCGCCCACGTCGATGCCGCGGTTCACGTTGCCGATGCCAAGGCTGCTCACGTCCGGGTTGAAGCCGCTGTAGTGCGTCCACGTGTACAGGTTGGCGCCGGTCACGTACACGCGCGTGTTCGACAACCCGGCGCGGGACAACAACCGCTCCGGCACCGCCGCGTCGAGCGTGAGGCTGCGCAGCCGCAGGAACGAACCATCCTCGAGCAGATCGCTCGTAATGTCCGAGCCGATCGTGCCGGGCGTGAAGTTCACGCGCGGGAATTTCGCGTCGGGGTTCGTCGGCGTCCACGCATCGGTGAATCGGTCCGCGACGATGTTCGTGCCCGGGCTGCCCTGCTCGAGACGCACGTTGTTCATGTTGAGGATCTTGTTGCCGTACACCGCGTCCATCATCGAGCTCAGACGGAATCGGCCGAACGAGAATGTGTTCTGCCATCCCGCGGTGAACTTCGGATTCGGGTCGCCGATGATCGTGCGGTCGTGCGCGTCGATGCGCCCGTCCGGAATCGGACGGCCGAGCGTGTCGGCGACGTCGAGCAGCTTCACGTCGCCCGGATTCCACTTCGTGCCGCTCAACGGCTTGACCTGCGCCGTGTACGTCGCGGCCGACGCCGAGTCGCGAAGAATGCCGCCCGCCTGGTAGCCGTAGAACACACCGAGCGGCTGGCCAACCTGAATGAGCGTGCCGAGCAGTTTGAGATCGCTATTGATGCTGTTGGCGAAGATCTGCTGCACGCCGCCCAGGTCCAGCACCTTGTTCTTGTTGTGCGAGTAGTTGAGCGTCGACGTCCAGCCGAGCGCGTGCGCCTTGGTGTCGAGAATCGTGAGCGTCAGGCCGAGCTCGTAGCCGTTGTTCTGCACGGCGCCGACGTTCTGCAGCGCGGTCGTGAAGCCGCTCTCGAACGGCAGGTTGACGGCGAGCAGCAGGTCGCTCGTCTTCTTGCGATACATGTCGGCCGTGAAACTCAAGCGTCCACCCCAGAGCCCAAGATCGGCGCCCAGGTCCAACTGCCGCGTCGTCTCCCATCCGAGATTCGGATTGCCGATCACCGCGGTGAAATACCCCGGCACCACCGTGCCGCCGAACGTGTACTGCTGCGGCAGCAAGTGCGCCATCGACTGATACGGACGAATCGATGGATTGCCGGCCAGTCCGTACGACGCGCGGAACTTGAGCAGCTCGATGCTCGGATGCTTCGCCATGAACGGCTCGTCCGACACGCGCCAGCCAAACGCCGCGGACGGGAAGAAGCCCCACTGATGGTCGGCGCCGAAACGCGATGATCCGTCTTCACGACCCGTGACCGTGAACAAGTACCGATTCGCCAACGTGTAGTTCACGCGTCCGAGATACGATGCGAGCGTCCAACGCGTGTGGCTCGACCCGACCTGCGGTCCACCCGTCTGCGTTCCCGCGCCGATGCTCTCGAAGTTGTCGATGTCGCTGACGAACTGGCTGTTCTGAATGTTGCTGTTGACGAGATCACTCTGCTGCCGCGTGTACCCGGCGATCGCGCTGACCTGATTCAGGCTGTTGTTGAAATCGCGATCGAAGCTCAGGAGGTTCTCGTTCAGCCAGTTGGTGGTGTTCGTCGTACCGCGCTTCGCGTAGCCGTTCGTCTGCGAACCCTGGAGCGTCGTGCGCGGGAAGTACGTGTCGCGCGAGCGGTCGCCCAGATCCGCGCCGAAGGTCGAGCGGAACTTGAAGCCATGAGAGAACTGATATTCACCGGCGCCGTTCGCGAGAATGCGCGTGTCGCCAATCCGGTCGACGACGTCGTTCGCCATCGACACGGGGTTCGGGATGTTGGTCGGCTGGAGCACCGACGGGAGATTGCTCTGGCCCATCAGCGTGTACGCGCCGTTGGCCTGGCGAACCGGCAGAATCGGGAAATAATCGATCGCCGCGCCGACGGCGCCCGCGCCAGCATTCAACGACCCATCCGTCGGCACCGAATTACTGCTCACTCGGCTCACCGATGCGGTGCTCGAGAGATGCAGATTCTCGCCGACGTTCTGATCGAGATTGGCGCGCAGCGAGACGCGGCGGAACGAGGAGTTGATCACGACGCCCTGCTGCTGGAACACGCCGCCAGAGAGCGCGTATCGCGTCGCATTGAGGCCGCTGCCGCCACCCGTCACGCCCACTTGCAGGTTGCTGATCGGCGCCGACCGGAAGATGAGCGATTGCCAATCGGTGTTGGGCAGCGTGTCCGGATTCGCGAAGAGCACGCCGGTGCCGTTGTTCACGGACCACGTGTTCACGAACTGCGCGAACTGCTGCGCGTTGAGCAAGTCGTAGCGATGCGCCACGCTCTGCGTGCCGGCGTAGGAGTCGATCGTGAAGCGGGGCCGTGCGGACTGGCCGTGCTTCGTCGTGATGATGATGACGCCGTTCGCGCCGCGCGCGCCGTAGATCGACGTGGCCGACGCGTCCTTCAGAATTTCGATCGACTCGATGTCGTTGGGGTTGAGCGCCGAGAGCGGATCGGAGGGCACGGTGGTGCTCGCATCACGGCCGCCGTCGCTCGGATTCTGCGCATCCGGATCGTTCTCGATCGGGAAGCCGTCGATGACGTAGAGTGGTTCGTTGTTGCCGGTGACCGACGAGCCGCCGCGAATGCGAATCGACAGAGCGCCGCCCGGCGCGGACGACGCCTGCGTCACCATCACGCCCGGCGCCGCGCCTTGCAGCGTCTGCTCGAGCGAGAGGACCGGCGTCTGATCGACGTTCGGCGTGACCGACGCGACGGAGCCGGTGAGGTCGGAGCGCTTCTGGGTGCCGTATCCGACGACGACGACCTGATCGAGGGTGATCGTGGCCTGCGCCATCGAAAGATTCACGGTGGCCGTCTGGCCGGCGGCGACAGTGACGGCCTGCTCGGTCGGCGAGTATCCGATGCGCGCGGCGCGCAGGTGCTGCGCTCCCGCGGGCACTTCATTAATAGTATATCGTCCGTCGACGCCGGTCCGGGCGCCCAAGGTGGTGCCGGAGATGGTGATGGAGACGTTGGCGATCGGGGCTCCCGCGACGCGGTCGGCGACGATGCCGGTGATGCGGCCGGTCCCGCCGGCTTGTGTCGTTTGTGCGATGAGCGCCGGCGGTGGCGTCGTCGCTATGGTGAGGAGCAAGAGAGGGAGGGGGACCGCGCTACGGATGACAGCTCGCAGCAAGTTCATGCGCACATCTCCTGGCTGGCTGGCCGGCGATGCCGATATTGTTCGTAAAACGAACAATATCGGCCGAAGGAGGGCCGCTGACATCCCGCCACGCCAGCGGCATATTGTTCTTCTTAGGAACTAAACCTTGGGCAATATGCGTCACATACCAAATCGGCGCCATATCCCCCGGCCGCATCGACGATTAAGACGGTCGACCACGGCACGAATTCATCAAATCAATACCCGGCGCCACCCATGCGCATGACCCTCCGCTGGTTCGGGCCAGCCGACCCGGTCCCCCTCGCGGCAATCCGCCAAATCCCCGGCGTCCACGACATCGTCAGCGCTCTCTACGATATCCCGGTCGGCGAACCCTGGCCCCGCGTCGCGATCGAACGCCTGGCTGAAACCATCGACAGCGCCGGCCTGGCGCTTTCGGTCATCGAGAGTATTCCTGTCCACGAAGACATCAAGCTGGGACGGCCCACGCGCGACCAGCTCATCGACCAGTACTGCGCGAGCGTTCGCGCCATGGGCGACGCCGGCGTCCGGGTGCTGTGCTACAACTTCATGCCGATCTTCGACTGGACGCGCACCGATCTCGCGATGCGCCTTCCCGACGGCTCGACGGCACTCGCGTACGATCACGCCGCGCTCGCCCGCATCGATCTCTCGCGCGGCACCGGCGATCTCCCCGGCTGGGCCACCGCATACGATGCGAGAACTCTAAACTCGCTCGTCGACGCCTACCGCGCCGTGAATGCCGAGGCGCTGTGGGAACATCTCGCGTACTTCCTGGAACGCGTCGTCCCCGCGGCCGCGAGCGCGAACGTCCGCATGGCGATTCACCCGGACGATCCACCGTGGCCGATCTTCGGCCTGCCGCGCATCATCACCGACGCGGCCGCGCTCGAACGTCTCACGCGACTCGTTGATCACCCCGCCAACGGTATCACGTTCTGCACCGGCTCACTGGGCGCCGCTGCAACGAACGACCTCCCGGCGATGATTCGCAGCCTCGGCGCGCGCGGCCGCATTCATTTCATGCATTGCCGCAACGTGCGGCGAACCGGCGACAAGCAGTTCCATGAAGTCCCACATCCGTCGCACTTCGGTGACGTGAACATGCTCGAGGTCATGCGCGCACTGCGCGACATCGGGTTCGATGGGCCGATGCGTCCCGATCACGGACGCATGATCTGGGACGAGCAAGGTCGCCCGGGCTACGGCCTCTACGATCGAGCGCTGGGGGCCATGTATCTGCAAGGATTGTGGGAAGGCCTCGGATCCTGAACCGTGCATTCTCCGACCCATCGTGCGATTATGATGGATCGCCAATGCAGACCAAGAAACTCCGCATCTACGTCACCGACGAAGTCGACCCGCAGGGCGTCGAGCTGCTGCGCGCCGAGCCGTCGTTCTTCGTCGATGAGCGTCCAACGCGACCGTGGACCGAGCTCGTCGGCGAGATCGGAGACTACGATGCGTTCATCGGCCGCAGCGCGACGAAGGTTCCCGCGGAATTGCTGCGCGCCGCGAAGCGGCTCCGCGTCATCGGACGCGCCGGCGTCGGCACCGACAACATCGATCTGCCCGAAGCCACCGCGCTCGGCATCGCCGTCATCAACGCACCGAGCGGAAACACGATCTCGGTGGCTGAGTTGTTCTATGGATGTCTGTTGTCGTTCGTGCGGCATCTTCCGCGCGCGTTCAGCTCCATGCGTGCGGGACGCTGGGATCGCAGCGATCTGCTCGGCACCGAGATCAAGGGGCGCACGCTCGGAATAGTCGGGCTCGGGCGCATCGGTGGCGAGATCGCGTTGCGCGCGCAAGCGTTCGGCATGAACGTCATCGCGTACGATCCGTACATCCAGCGCGAGCGCTTTGAGTTGCTGCGTGCCGAGCATGCGGAGACGCTCGAAGAGTTGTTGCCGCGCGTGGACATTCTCACCGTGCACACGCCGATGACGGACGAGACGCGCGGCATCATCGACGCGGAGGCGCTCGCGCTTCTCCCCGACGGCGCGATCGTCGCGAATTTTGCGCGCGGCGGTATCATCGACGAAAAGGCGCTCACCGACGCGCTGGCGAGCGCCAGACTCGGGGGTGCGATGCTCGACGTCTACTCGAAGGAACCGCTCGCGCCGGATCATCCATTTCGCACGAACGACCGCGTGCTGTTGACGCCGCACCTCGGCGCATCGACTGCGGAAGGTCAACGCAACGTCGCGGTGGACGTCTGCGTCGCGGTGCGAGATGCGCTGCTCGAGGGGGAGCTGTCGGGGGCGGTGAATCTCGCCGGCGCGGATCACGGACGGTGGCGCGATCTGCGGGGCGGACTCGCGCTCGCACGGCAAGCGACGTCGATCGCGCGCGCGTTGCTCGCGAATCGCGGCGCGCGCGCCATCGATCAAGTCACGCTGCATGTCGGTCGGCGATTCGCCGGCGCGGAAGGCTTGCTGGCGGCATCGGCAGCCGCCGGCGTGCTCGCGCCGATTGTGGGCGACGACCGAATCAATCTGATCAACGCGCGTGCACGGGCGAGCGAACGCGGCATCGCGCTCGCGGTGGTGCCGCTACAGTCCAGTGAAGATGAACACGCGGTGCGTGTGACGATCAGTGGCGCGGGACAGCAGATGATGGTTGGCGGAGTCGCGCTCGCCGGCGCCGCTCCGCGCGTCACGCGCATTGGCGAGTTCAAGGTAGACGTCGCGCCGCGGCGCACGCTCGTCGTGCTCAACAACGCCGACGTACCGGGCGTGATCGGTCACGTTGGAACCATCCTTGGCAACGCAAAGATCAACATCGCCGAGTATCATCAGGCGCGCATGTCGCAAGGCGGCGAAGCGTTGGCGGCGGTGACGGTGGACGGCAATGTGCCGAATCATGTCTGCCGGCAATTGCTCGAGATTCCTGGTGTGCGCGCGGCGACCGTGATCGATTGTGGCGACGGCGAGGCACCGTCGTGGAGCTGAGTCGGGACGCCGACGTCAGATTCTCGTACGCGCGCGACGCATCAGGGTTGGAGATGATTCCCGACGCGGTCGCGCGTCCGGCGAGTGTGGCGGACGTGATCGAGGTGGTGCGAAGCGCGCGCGCGGGCGGTGCGAGCATCACGCCGGCGGGCGCGCAAACGAGCACGACAGCCGCATCGATCGTCGATCGCGGTATTCTCGTTTCGATGCGCGCGATGTCGCGCGTGATCGACATCGACACCGAGGCGCGCACCGCTGTTGTCGAGCCGGGAGTCACCATCGGCGCGCTAAACGCCGAGCTCGCGTCGCTCGGCCTGCGCTTCACGCCCGATCCCACGAGCGAGAATGAAGCGACGATTGGCGGCGCCATCGCGTGCAATGCATCAGGCGCGCGCTCGCTCCGTTATGGCGCGACTCGTCCGCACGTACGCGCGGTGACGATCGTCAACGGCGATGGAGAGGTCGTCGAACTCGCGCGGCCGCGGCTCGAGAAGAATACCGTCGGCTTTCACGCGGTGCAGGATCCCGTCGACTGGATCGTGGGTAGCGAGGGAACGCTCGGCATCGTCGTGCGGGCGGAGCTGTCACTCGTGCGTCGCCCCGCGCACGAGATCGGATTGGCGATTCCATTCGCCGGCGAACAGGACGCGCTGCGATTCGTCGTCGCCGCGCGCGAGCAGACGGACACGCGCGCGGGTCCGCACGCGGAATGTCTGGAATACTTCGATGGGCAGGCGCTGGCGATCGCGCGCGGACACATTGGGCAACCGCGCTGGATGGACGGCGCTGCCGCGCTGGTCTATCTCGAGCAGGCGTTCGGCGAAGACGAGGCACGTGACGTTTCGCTCGATGCGTGGCTTTCGCTCGGCGAACGATTCGGCGCGAGAACGGATGACATCGAGGCGTACGAAGATGCGGCGGCCTTGCGCGATGCACGGCGATTTCGGCACGCCGTGCCGGCGTACATGAACGAGAAGGGCGCAGCGCGCCGACCGTTCGGCGGACGGAAGGTATCGACCGATTGGGCCGTGCCGTTCCGTCGATTGCCGGAAGCGCTCGATGCATCGCGCCGCGCGATCGACAACGCGAAGGTGGCGCCGCCGGTGACGTATGGACACGCCGGCAACGGGCATCCGCATCAGAATTACATCGCGCACGATGCGGAGGAGCTGGCGCGTATTTCGACCGCGGTCGAGCAAACGATTCACGCCGTGCTTCGCATGGGTGGCACCGTGGCTGCCGAGCATGGGTTGGGGAAACTCAAACGCCATTGGCTCGCGGCGCAGCTCACGCCGTTGCAACTCGACGTGATGCGCGCGATGAAAGCCACGCTCGATCCGCGACGATTGTTCGCGCCCGGCAACGTGTTTCCACCAGAATGACGCGTTACAAGACGCTCATCCTCGACGCCGACTCCACGGTGGCGGGCATCGAGGGGATCGACTGGCTCGCTCGGCGTCGAGGCGACGCGATGGAGCGGCGAGTCGCCGCGCTCACCGACGAGGCGATGCGTGGCGATATCCCGCTCGAACAGGTGTATGGGGCGCGACTGAATGCCATTCAGCCGACGAGGCAGGACATCGACGCGTTGTCGCGCGCGTACGTCGAGGCGATCGCGCCCGGGTGCGTAGAGTTGGTCGAAGCGGCGACGAACGCGGGCATTCGCGTTTTGTTGATCAGCGGAGGTCTGCGGCCCGCTCTCGTGCCTTTGGCGCGCGCGGTCGGGGTCGCCGAGTCGAATCTCTACGCGGTCGAGATTCGTTTTCAGGACGATGGTTCGTATGCTGGCTTCGACGAATCGTCGCCGCTCACCACGACGAATGGAAAGCCGGTGGTCGTCGAGCGGGCGCAATTGCCGCGGCCGATCATCGCGGTCGGCGACGGGTCAACTGATCTCGCGATGCAGCCGGTGGTTGATTGCTTTGTGGCGTTTACGTATTTCGTGGCGCGAGAGGCGGTGGTGCGGGGTGCCAATGCGGTCGCGCGAAATTTTGCGGATGTCGCGCAATTGATGCCGCTTGTCATCCCGAGCGAGCGTTAGCGAGTCGAGGGACCCCCTTCTCAGCGGAGCGCTGCGTAGAGCTCCTCCGTCGGGACGGGGGTCCTTCGACTCCGGCGCTGCGCGCCTTCGCTCAGGATGACACAGGGGGCTCAATTCGGCCGCTTCGCGCTCGGATCCCCCGTCGGCGGCGGCGCATGATCCGTCTTCGCCGGCGGTCCGAGCAGCTCCGTGAGAATCGGCTTCAACGCATCCGCCCAGATCTGATAACCTTTGAGCGTCGGATGCAGTCCGTCGACCGTCATGCCGTCGAGCAGCTTGCCATTCGCGTCGGCGAGCTTGTCGTTGATGTTGACGTAGCGAACGGTCTTCCCATCCGCGAAGCGCGCGATGTTCGCGTTGATGCGGTTGATCTCGGGCACCACGGCGAGGTTGTCGCTGCGCGGAAAGATGCCGGTGAGGATGATCGTCGCGTTCGGCGCCTTTCGGCGACAGAGATCGAGCAGCGCCTTCACGCCGCGCGTGATGTCGGCCACCTTCTCATCGCCGCCCGGCGTGCGCCCGACATTGTTGGTCCCGCCGAGGATGACGATCACCTTCGGATTTACGCCATCGAGCTCGCCGTTCTCGATCCGCCACAACATGTTCTCGATGCGGTCGCCGCCCCAGCCGAAGTCGGCGGCGTTCCATCCGAAGAAATTGGATTTCCAGTTCTCTAAAAAGGTCGGATAATCCGTGGCGCCCCAGCGGCGCGTGATCGAGTTGCCCTCGAAGTACACGTCGATCGTGCCCTGCGTGCGCTTGGCGAGCAGTTGCTGGTGCGCGAGCATCGAGTTCGCATCGGTCCGCGGCGCTGGGCGATCCGCCGGTGGTTCGCGTCGCGGTTGCGCTTCGGCCTGAACGACAGCGGGGCCTGCAATCGCCGGCGCCGGCGTATACCGCCGATTGAAGAAATAGTCCGCCCACGAGAGGAAGTATTTCCAGTTCGGCGCATCGGTATGGCCGCCGTCATGCTGCCGCCAGGCAAGCTCGCCGTCGAGCAGACCAACGTTCACCGGAGGCATTCGCTCCTTCATATAATCGTCGGAGACGCCAAGTCCTTTCGCGCCCAGCAGGCGGAAGACCGGCTGTGCGGCGACGGCCGCCATGTAACTGCCTTGATGGTCGAGCCATTTGGCGTCGCCGCGCTCGGGAACGCCGTAGCTCACGAACGTCAGGCGCGGCGCGCAGAGCGCGAGCAGCTCGTGCGAGTCGACCGGAAGATCGTTCGGCGTCTTGCTGCCGAAGCTCGCCTGCGACGCGCCGTACTTCAGGAAATTGCCGGCCATCCAATGGTACTCACCGGTGCCGGTGAGACTCTCGACGGCTTCGCCCCAATTGCGGCGATGCAATTTCGCGCCGCCTTCACCCGACGATCCGATGAGCACGGCGGCGAATCGCTGATCGAACGCCATCGCGACCAACGCGGCCTTGCCATATCGCGACACTCCTTCGACCCCGACGCGTTTGGCGTTTACGGTCCGATCCGTCTCGAGATAGTCGAGCAGTCGCGACGCACCCCAGCCCCACGCGCGCAATGCGCCCCAGTCGTCCGGTTTGCGCGGCTGGCCTTTGTTCGCCAGACCGATGATGCCTTTGGTCAGCCCGGCGCCGTTGTCGGCTTGTACAGTTGTTGGATTCAAAAACGCGAAACCCCAGCCGTCGAGAATGAGCTGGTCGGTCGCGGGCGCGTCGCTGCCGGGTGCAGGTGGCGGCGGAGTGAATGGATTCGGGCGCGCACCCGGTGGCGCGGGCCGGCCGAGTGCCTGCGCGAGCGAGCCGGGGCGAAACATGATCATCGCCGGGACGGGCGCCTTTGCATTGGCCGGAACGACGAGCGTCACCGGTATGTCGACGGTAATGTCAGGATACTCTGAATTGTCCGCGTGGCCGACGAGTTGTGTGCCGATGACAGGCCGCCCGGCGATCGTGCCCGTGTCTGTCTCCGTCACCGTCCACGTGATCTTCGGCGCGTTCTTCGGCACGCGGCCATACACTTCCCGCGAGAACAACTCCACCAACTCGGCGCGACGCTGCGTCCATTGCTGGCGCGTCGTGACCTTGCGGCCGTTCTCGAGTGTCAGCACATCGGGCAGCGACGTGAAGGGATTGGCCTTCGCTTCGTCGTAGTTGGCGTGATTCGGATCCTGATCGTTTCCACTCGGCCCGGGTCGGAGCGCGGTGATGTGGAGCAGGTCCATCATGCGATGATGGTCTTGCTGCGCGGTGAGCTCGACCGGTGGCGCGTGCTGGGCGTGGCTCGGTCTCGTGGCAGCGAGGACACCCAGAACGACGATGAGTCGGCTCGAACGCATGGCTGGACCTGTGGGCGAGGGCAACATAAGATGATCTTATCAATTCTTCTTCGCTAGACTCGGAATGACATCCTTCGACATCACCTCGCGCGTAGCGCTCGTGACCGGCGGCTACGGTGTGCTGGGCAGCGGGATGGCGCGCGGACTTGCCGCGGCGGGCGCGCGCGTCGCGGTGCTCGGACGACGTGCCGACGCCGCGCAGAACGAAGCGCGCGCAATCACCGATGTGGGCGGTCAAGCAATCGCCGTCGTCGCCGACGTGCTCGATCGCGATCAAGTGCGCGCCGCGTGCGCGGAGGTCGTGAAGAAGTGGGGCAGCATCGACATTCTTGTCAACGCAGCCGGCGGCAACGTGGCGCGCGCCCGCAGCGACACCATGAGTGTTTTTGAAATCCCGCTGGACGCGTTCGACGAAGTGCTGCGGCTGAATCTCCACGGCACCGTCGCGCCGACGATGGTCGTCGGCGAGCAGATGGCACGCCAGCGGCGGGGATCGATCATCAACATCTCGTCGATGGCGGCGATTCAAGCGTTGAGCGGCGTGATGGGCTACTCGGTAGCCAAGGCCGGGATCGACAACTTCACGCGCTGGCTCGCCGTCGACATGGCGCGCCGCCACGGCGACGGCGTCCGCGTCAACGCCATCGCGCCGGGCTTTTTCATCTCGAAGCAAAATCGCGCGGTGCTCGTGAATGACGACGGCAGCTACACGCCGCGCGCGCAGGACATTCTCCGCCAAACGCCGATGGGCCGCTTCGGCCGGCCCGAAGAGTTGCTGGGCGCCGTACATTGGCTCTCGAGTGACGCGTCGTCGTTCGTGACCGGGACGGTCATTCCGATCGACGGCGGGTTCAGCGTGTTCAGTGGTGTCTGAAGACCCTTGACAGGATGCCACGCCCGCGCAAAGATCGTGGGTGATAATATGACTTGATCAGGTCACCCCCGACCTGTTACGCCTCCCCACCTGAATGAAGATCATCGACATCAGGGCGACACCCGTCACCGTGCCCCTTGCCGCGCCGTTGCGCCACGCCAACGGCTGCCATTGGGGACGCTTCGTTCGCACGGTCGTCGAGGTCGAAACCGACGACGGTTTGATCGGGCTTGGCGAGATGGGTGGTGGCGGCGAAAGCGCCGTCGCGGCGATTCATGGACTTCGCTCGTACCTCCTTGGCAGAGACCCGGCGCGGCTCGAGGAGATGCGCTTTCTGATCGCGAATCCGACGGCCTCGCTCTACAACAACCGCACCCAGATTCTCGCGGCCCTCGAGTTTGCGTGTCTCGACATTCTCGGCCAGAAGTGGGGCGTTCCAGTTTCTGAAATACTCGGCGGCCGGTTGCGCGATCGCGTCCCGTTCGCGTCGTATTTGTTTTTTCGCTATCCGAACGGCGACGGCGCGAACGAAGTGCGCACCGTCGATCAGTTGGTGCAGGAAGCGATCGATCTCAAGCGCGAGTACGGTTTCTCGACGCACAAGCTCAAGGGCGGCGTGTTCTGTCCCGAGTACGAGCTGGAGTGTTATCGCGCGCTGTCCGGCGCGCTGCCGAACGATCGCCTGCGCTTCGATCCGAACGGCGTGTGGTCGACGGAGCAGGCGATCGCATTCGCGCACGCGATCGAGGATGTGAACAACGACTATCTCGAGGATCCCGTCTTCGGGATGCACGGCATGCGTCGCACGCGCGAGCAGGCGCGCATGCCGCTGGCGACGAACACGGTGGTCGTCGGCTTCGAGCAGCTCGCGTCGAACGTGCTGCACACCGCGGTCGACGTCATCCTCCTCGATACGACCTTCTGGGGCGGCATTCGGCCGTGCGTAAAGGCGGCGGCGATTTGCGAAGCGTTTCAGCTTGGCGTCGCGGTGCATTCGTCGGGTGAGCTTGGCATTCAGCTCGCGACGATGCTGCACCTCGGCGCGGTGATTCCAAATCTCACATTCGCCGCCGACGCGCACTATCACCACTTGATGGACGACGTGATCGTCGGCGGCCGCATGTGCTACTGCGGCGGCTCGATGGCTGTGCCGACGGCGCCGGGACTTGGCGTGAAGCTCGACCGCGACAAGCTCGGCGAATATCACGAGCTGTTCATGCGGCTCGGCACCTATCCGTACGATCAGGATCCGCTGCGGCCGGGCTGGACGCCGACGATTCCCAACCAGCGGTGGGCTGATCCCCAGGACGACCGGGTTCCTGCGATCCCGCGCTGATGTGGCGCGCCCGTTCGCTGGTCTTCGGGTTCGCGCTGTTCGCCGCGCCGGCTAGCAAAAGGCCGCCCGCCGAATCCGGCTACGATCTGTGGTTGCGCTACGCGCGCGTGGACGATCCCGCGCTGCTGCGCGAGTATCGCCAGGCGTTCGCGCATGTGAGCGTGGATTCGAATTCGCCAACGATGGACGTCGTGCGCGCGGAGCTGTCGCGCGGATTGCGTGGACTCCTCGACACGACGGTGATCGTCGATGGCGACGATCGACACGCGGGCCTCATCGTCGGGCTGCCGGTTTCGGCCAACGTGGCGCGCGACGGCTTCAGCATCACGCGCGACGTGAACGACGGACGCACCGTCACGACGATTCGCGCGAGCTCCGACTTGGGCGCGCTGTATGGCACGTTCGCGTTCCTGCGCGAGCTCGCGATGCACCGTCCGTTGAATGCGCTGGCGATGGCCAGCGCACCGCACGTGCGGCGTCGTGTGCTCGACCACTGGGACAATCTCGACGGCTCGGTCGAACGCGGATACGCCGGCCGTTCGTTGTGGGAGTGGGACAAGCTTCCCGCCGTGATCTCGCCGCGCTACGTCGACTATGCGCGCGCGAACGCGTCGATCGGCATCAACGGCGCCGTGCTCACGAACGTCAACGCGAATGCGCAGGTGCTGACGAAAGCATATCTCGAGAAGGTCGCGGCGCTCGCAAACGTGTTTCGGCCCTATGGAATCATCGTGTATCTCACGGCGCGATTCAGTGCGCCAATCGAAATTGGCGGGCTGAAGACGGCCGATCCGCTCGACGCCGGCGTGCGCGCGTGGTGGCGCGACAAGGTGAACGAGATCTACCAGTACGTGCCCGACTTCGGCGGCTTTCTCGTCAAAGCGAACTCGGAACGACAACCAGGTCCGCAAGACTATCATCGAACGCACGCCGACGGCGCGAACATGCTGGCCGACGCGCTCGCACCGCATGGCGGCGTCGTGATGTGGCGCGCGTTCGTCTACAGCAACGACGTGCCGACGGACCGCGTCAAGCAAGCGTATGACGAGTTCAAGCCGCTCGACGGCGCGTTTCGCGCGAATGTCCTGCTGCAGACCAAGAATGGGCCGCTCGACTTTCAGCCGCGCGAGCCGTTTCATCCGCTGTTCGGCGCGATGCCGAAAACAGCCCAGATGGTCGAATTCCAGATTACTAAAGAATACCTCGGCGAAGATACCCATCTCGTATATCTCGCGCCGTTGTTCAGCGAAGTGTTGTCCGCCGATACCTACGCGAACGGCCCCGGCTCGACGGTCGCGCGGGTCGTCGACGGGCGATTGGATGGACCGCGCGAGACCGGCATGGCGGGCGTGTCAAACATCGGCAGCGACAGCAACTGGACCGGCTCGCAATTCAACCAAGCGAACTGGTACGCGTTCGGGCGTCTGGCGTGGCTCGATACGCTGTCTCCCGCGACGATCGCCGACGAGTGGATTCGCCAGACCTTTTCGAACGACGCCGACATCGTCCGGAGCATCGAGCACATCATGCTGGTCTCGCGCGAGGCGGTCGTGAATTACATGACGCCGCTCGGCCTCGCGCACATCATGGGCTCGAACCATCACTATGGGCCCGCGCCATGGGTGCGGTTGGCGCGCGCCGACTGGTCGCCCGTCTATTTCCATCGCGCCGATTCCGTGGGCGTCGGGTTCGATCGCACGGCCACGGGAAGCGATGCCGTCGCACAGTATTTTCCGCCGGTGCGCGATCGCTACGCGAATCGCGCCACGGTGCCGGACTCGTTGTTGTTATGGTTTCATCATGTCGGCTGGACGGAGCGCCTTCGGTCGGGCCGAACATTGTGGGACGAGCTCGCGCTGCACTACCAGGCGGGCGTCGATACCGTTCGGTCCATGGGCCGGCAGTGGAACGCGCTCGACGGGCGGATAGACGATCGACGGTTCGCCGAGACGCAGCGTGACCTGTCGATTCAGGAGCGCGAGGCGCGCTGGTGGCGAGACGCGGTGCTTCAGTACTTCGGTACGTTTTCGCACTTGCCTCTGCCAACGGGTGTCGAGCCGCCTGCGCATGATTTGAAGTACTACATGGCGGTTCCGTGTCCGAAAGATCCGCGGAAGCCAAGGTGTGATGAGGTTCCTTAATGACCCTGACCGCGTCATCCCGAGCGAAGGCGCGCAGCGCCGGAGTCGAGGGACCCCCTTCTCAGCGGAGCGCCGCCGATGGCGTCTCCGTCGGGACGGGGGTCCCTCGACTCGCTGCGCTCGCTCGGGATGACGAGAGATTGTACCGATGACCACCCCCTACACCCCACGCCCCGAACACCACTTCACCTTCGGCCTCTGGACGGTCGGCAACATCGGCCGCGATCCGTTCGGCGATCCCGTCCGCGCACCGATCGCGCCGACGCGCATCGTCGAGAAACTGGCCGAGCTTGGCGCCTATGGCGTGAACCTGCACGACAACGATCTCGTGCCGCGCGATGCGTCCGCGGCCGATCGCGATCGCATCGTGAAGGAGTTCAAGAAGGCGCTGGCCGACAACGGTATGCGCGTGCCGATGGCGACCACGAATCTCTTCGGCGATCCGGTCTTTCGCGACGGCGCGTTCACCAGCAACGATGCACGAGTCCGTCGCTACGCGCTCCAAAAGACGATGCGCTCCATCGACCTGGGCGTCGAGCTCGGAGCGGAGACGTACGTGTTCTGGGGCGGACGCGAAGGCGTCGAGACGAACGCGGCGAAAGACGCGCGGGAAGCGGTGAAGTGGTTCCGCGACGCGATCAACTTCCTGTGCGAGTACGTGCGTGCGCAGAAGTATTCTCTAAAGTTCGCGCTCGAGCCAAAGCCCAACGAGCCGCGCGGCGACATCTATCTGCCGACGATCGGCCACATGCTCGCGTTCATCTACACGCTCGACCATCCCGACATGGTCGGCCTCAACCCGGAGGTCGCGCACGATCAGATGGCGGGGCTCGACTTTGCGCACGGCGTGGCGCAGGCGCTCGAGGCCGGGAAGCTGTTTCATATCGACCTCAATGCCCAGAAGCCTGGCCGTTTCGATCAGGACCTACGCTTCGGCAGCGAGGACGTGAAAGCGGCATTCTTTCTGGTCAAGCTGCTCGAGGACGCGGGCTGGAAAGGCATGCGTCACTTCGACAGTCATGCGTACCGCACCGAGGACGAAGCCGGCGTGTGGGATTTCGCCGCCGGAAGCATGCGCACCTATCTCATTCTCGAGGAGAAGGTCGCGCGCTTCAATGCCGACGCCGAGATCCAGGGCATGTTGCGCGAGCTCGGAACGCGCGGGGCGGCGCCCGGCCAACGGATTCGCTACAGCGACGGCGAAGCGCGTTCGATACGCGACGAGCGATTCGACCTCGATGCAATGCGCTCCGCCGGATACGCGTATGAGCGCCTCGATCAGCTGACGATGGAATTGCTGCTCGGAGTTCGGTAGGTGGCCGATCCGCTCTTCCTGGGCCTCGATGTCGGGACGAGTGGCGTGAAAGCCGTGCTCGTCGCGCCCACGGGCGACGTCGTCGCGTCGGCGACCATGCCGCTCACGCTCTCGACTCCGCAGCCCGGATGGGCGGAGCAGGATCCTGATGCGTGGTGGGAGGCGAGCGTTGCATCGATCAAGGCGGTGCGCGAGCGCGCGAATGGCGCACATATCGCCGCGGTTGGGATCTCGGGACAGATGCACTCATCGGTGTTCCTCGACCGCACGGGCAACGTGATTCGCCCCGCATTGCTCTGGTGCGACGGAAGAACGACCGAACAGTGTCGCGAGATCGAGCAGAGCGTCGGCGGCGAATCGCGCTTGCGCGATCTCGCGTCGAATCCCGCGCTCGAGGGCTTCACGCTCCCGAAGGTGTTGTGGCTTCGGCAACATGAGCCTCAGGCATTCGCGCGACTGGCCACGGTGCTGCTCGCGAAGGACTACATTCGCTTTCGATTGACCGGCGAGCTCGCGACCGAACCATCCGACGCATCGGCCACGCTGATGTTCGATACCGCGCACGTGCGTTGGAGCAACGACATCATGCACGCGGTCAGCTTGGATGAAGCGATTCTGCCGCGCGTCGGAGGTTCTTCCGAAGTGCTGGGCCGCGTCAACGCGCACGGTGCGAGCGCGAGCGGTCTTCCCGTTGGGACGCCGGTCGTCGGCGGCGGCGCGGACAACGCATGCGGAGCGGCAGGCGTTGGCGTCGTCGCGCTAGGCGACGCCGTGGCGAGTTGGGGCACGTCGGGCACTTTGCTGGCTCCGCTCGCTGAGCCGAGTGTGGATCCACAGCTTCGCGCGCATACGTTCTGTCATGTGGCGCCGAACGTGTGGTACTTGATGGGTGTCGTGCTCAGCGCCGGCGGAGCGTTCGCGTGGTATCGCGACCAGCTTGCGCGCGACGTGGCGGGGCACCCCGACGCGAACCAACGCCTCAATGACGAAGCCGCGACGATTCAGCCAGGCGCCGAGGGCGTGACGTTTCTGCCGTATCTCCAGGGTGAGCGTACGCCGCATCGCAACGTTCAGGCGCGCGGCGCTTTCCTGGGCCTGAGTCTCGCGCACACGCGCGCGCATCTCACGCGGGCGGTGCTCGAGGGTGTATGCTTTGCGCTTCGTGATTCGCTTTCCATTCTGCAATCGCTCGGTCTCAGGCCAAACGAGCTGCTGGTTACCGGCGGCGGGGCACGCAGCGAGTTCGTGCGCCGGCTGCAGGCCGACGTGTTTGGGGTACCCGTGACGACCGTGAACCGCGAAGAAGGACCGGCGTACGGCGCGGCACTGCTCGCCGCCGTTGGTGCCGGCGCATTTCCCGATCTCGGCGCGGCGGCGCGCGCGACGTTGACGCGGCAGCCCCCGGAGAAGCCTTCGGTCCAGGCGCATCGGGCGTACGATGTACCGTACGCGCGCTTCAGAGAGAGCTACCGCGCATGACGCTTCCGTCGGTGCTCACGCGGCGCTTCTTCGCGTCGCAGGAGACGGGGTTGCTCATCGTCGTCACGATTGTCGTGGTGACGCTCGCCGCGGCGGCGGGCAGCCATGCGGACCGGCTGACCGGCGAGACGGTGAACAACTTTCTGAATTCAAATACGCTCATCCAGGTCGCGACCGACGCCAGCTTCTTCGCGATCATGGCGATCGGCGCGACGATCGTCATCATCTCGGGCGGCATCGATCTGTCGGTCGGGTCGATCTACGCGCTGGCCGGGGTCAGCATGGCGCTGGCGTTGCGCGCGCTCGGGCCGGCCAGCCAACCTACTATCGTCATAGTGGGCTTGGTCACGTCGCTGGGCGTCGGTCTGCTGTGCGGCATTCTCAATGGACTGCTCGTGGTCGGCCTCCGCGTGCATCCGTTCATCGTCACGCTCGGCACGATGTGGGTGCTGCGCGGCATCGCGTTCGTCGCCACGAAGGCCGAGAGCATTCTCGTTCCATTTCAATTGACCGGCGTCACCAAGGCGTCGCTCGGACTGCGCGGTGGACTGTACCCCGTGCCGATGCTCGTCATGATCGCCATGACCGTGCTCGGCTGGCTCTATCTCACGCGCACGGTGATGGGGCGGCACATCTTCGCGTTCGGCGGCAACATCGAGGCGAGCCGTTTCGCCGGCCTGTCGCTCGGACGAATTCAGCTTGGTGTCTTCGCCGTGTCGGGACTCACGGCCGGACTGGCCGCGTTTCTTGGCGCGAGCTTCTACGGCTCCGCATCGTCGGGCGACGGACAGGGCTACGAGTTGTATGTCATCGCGGCGGCGGTCGTGGGAGGCGCAAGCCTCATCGGCGGCAAAGGCAGCGCGATCGGCGCCATGCTTGGCGCGCTGCTCATCGTGCTCATTCGGCAGTCGATCCGCACGCTGCACATGGATCAGAACTACGAGTGGATCGTGATCGGCTGTGCGATCATCGTCGCGGTTGTGATCGATCGTTGGAGCGCGGGCGTGACGTCGCGCCGGTTGAGCCGAAGTACACAGTTGGCATCGCCCCCCGTGTCAACCTGACCCTGAGCGTAGCGAAGGGGAAGGATGATATGAACACCTAAATCACCGGAGAATCAATGCGATTTCGAATGACAGCGCTGTTCGCGGCTGCGTCGGTTGGCGCGCTCGCCTGCGCGAAGAGCGACAACAAGCCTGACTCGGCGCGTCAGGCCGGTGCGCCGGCCGCGAGCGCGGCGAAGAACGACAACGTGCTGCACATCGCGATGATCGCGAAGAGCTCGAACAATCCCGTGTTCCTCGCCGCGCGCACCGGCGCGGAAGCGGCGGCGAAGGAGCTGGGCGATCAGTATCACATGTCGATCGACATCCGATGGCTCACGCCGCCGACGGAAGATGGACAGGTCCAGGCACAACGCATTCAGCAGGCAGTGAACGACGGCGCCGACGCGATTCTGATCTCATGCTCCGATGCCGGCAAGGTCACGGGCGCCATCAATGATGCCGTGGATCGTGGCATTCCCGTCATGACGTTCGACAGCGATGCGCCGCAATCGAAGCGATTCGCCTACTACGGTGTCGACGACATCAAGACCGGCCAGATGACGATGGCCGAGCTCGCGACGTTGATGAATGGCAAAGGCAAGGTCGCCATTCTCGCCGGCAACCAGAACGCGCCGAACCTGCAGCATCGCGTTCAGGGCGCGAAGGACGAGGCGGCGAAGCATCCGGGGATGCAGGTCATTGGCGTGTTCAATCACGTCGAGACGGCGCAGGACGCGGCGGCCGAGGTCGTGCGCGTCGACAACGCCTATCCCGACATTCAGGGTTGGGCGATGATCGGCGGCTGGCCGCTGTTCGCGCAGTCGCTGCTCACCGATCAGAATTTCTCAAAGTTGAAAGTCGCCTCGGTCGACGCGCTGCCGGCGCAGCTCGCGTACGTCGACAAGGGCGTCGTGCCCGTGCTGCTCGCGCAGCCGGTGTACAAGTGGGGCTACGAAGGTGTGAAAACGATCGTCGACAAGGTGCACAACAAGAAGGACGTCCCGCAGATCATTCCGATGGATCTCGTTCGCGTCACCAAAACGAATCTTGGCGACTGGGCGCGGCAGCTCAAGGCGTGGGGCTTTACCGACGTCGATCAGAAATATCTAGCAATGAAGTAATCATGCGGAATTCCGAGCGAAGGCGCGGAGCGCCGCAGTGAGGAACAATCAACGTTCGGCCGCGGCAGTCAGCTTCGAGCAGATCACCAAACACTTCGTTGGTGTCCAAGCCCTCGATGGCGTCTCACTCGACGTCGCCGAGGGCTCGTGCCACGCGTTGTGCGGCGAGAACGGCGCGGGCAAGAGCACGCTCGGCAAAATTCTCGCGGGCATTCACCAGCCGGACGCCGGCCGTGTACTCGTACGCGGAGTTGAAGTGCACTTCAACTCACCGCGCGACGCGCTCGCTGCCGGCGTCGGGATGGTGCATCAGGAGCTCGCCTTCTGCGAGAACATGACGGTGGCCGAGAATCTGTCGCTCGGCAGCATGCCGTCGCGGCTCGGATTCGTCGATCGCAAAGCGATGGACGAGCGCGGCTGCGCGATGCTCGCCGAAATCGGCGCGGATCTCGATGTGTCGCGGCCGATGAGCGACCTGACGATCGCGCAGCAGCAGCTCGTGCAGATCGCGACGGCAGTGTGCGGCGGCGCGACGATCATCGTGTTCGACGAGCCGACAAGCAGTCTGAGCCAGGCCGAAGCCGATCGGCTGTATCGGCTGATCGAAACGCTCAAGGCGCGCGGCGTGACGTGCATCTACGTGTCGCATCGCATGCCGGAGATCTATCGGCTGTGCGACACGATCACCGTGTTGCGCGACGGCCGGCATGTCGCGACGCGCCCGGCCGCGCAGCTCGGCGAATCGGAGCTGGTGTCGCTGATGATCGGGCGTTCGCTGGGAGAGTATCTCCCCGAAAGCGGGGATCGCCCGAAGGGAAAGGAGTTGCTCCGCGTCGAGCGACTGAGCGTCTCGGGAAAGTTTCGCGACGTGAGCTTCGCGTTGCATGCAGGCGAGATAGTCGGGTTGGCGGGTCTCGTGGGTGCGGGGCGATCGGAGATCGCGTGCACGGTGTTCGGGCTCGAGACGCCGGCGTCAGGGACGATTTACGTCGACGGCGAGCCGCGACGCATTCGCGACGCCAAGGATGCCATCCGACACGGCTTGGGCCTCGTGCCCGAAGATCGCAAGCGGCAAGGTCTCGTGCTCGGTGAGAGCGGCTTGCACAACACCTCGCTCCCCATTCTCGGCCGGTTGTCTCGCCTGGGATTCGTGAAGCGCGGCGAGGAGGAGGCGCTCACGGCGTCGTATTTCTCGAGACTGCGCGTGCGAACGCCGAGTCTCGATGCGCTCGTCGCCGGACTATCGGGCGGAAACCAGCAGAAGATCGTGATCGCGCGCTGGCTCGCGGCGAATTCGAGAATACTCATGCTCGACGAGCCGACGCGCGGCGTGGACGTCGGCGCGAAGGCGGAGATTCACGCGTTGGTGCGCGAGCTGGCGGCACGCGGCAATGCGGTGTTGTTGATCTCGAGCGAGCTGCCGGAGGTGATTTCGTTGTCGCACCGCATTCTGGTCATGCGACAAGGGCAGATCGTGGCCGAGGTGGCCGGGCAGAGTGCGACGCAGGATGGGCTGTTGCGGCTAATGGCTGGGGTCGACCAGATCGGCGCTGGAGCCGTGCAACAGAACTAACGACGACCTTGTCTGCTCTTGTCGTTGTGTGTTGTTGAAGCCTTCCGGTGGCCAGCCGCGCGAAACGCCTCACTACCACCGATCAGACCTGAAGGGCGCCACCGGCAGCCCGTTCGTTCCATACAGATTCGCGCCCGCCGGATTATTCGTCCACGCATACCGCACCGCCGCGGGCGCATGCACGCGATCGCTCCACACAAATACCCGATTGCCCACAATCTTCGCGTTCGCCCAGATGAATCGCTTGTCGGCGGCAGAGAGCGCGAAACCGCCAAGGTGAGCGCCATGCATCGCGAGCTCGCCGCCCGTGAGCGACACGACAATTGTGTCGCCGCGCGTCGTGAAGGAGCGATACGCAGGCGCCGATGCATCGACCTGTTGTCCGTACGCGACGCGGCGGCCGACCAGCGCCAGCCGCGCGCCGACCTCGTTCTTGTCCGTTGGATGAATATTGTCGGCGTCGCCCAAATCGATCGCGATCGCGCGGCCGGTCGCCGGCAACGACAGCGCGGCATCCATCGCCTCGCGTTGCAGCGACCACGCAGGGTCGAGCGGCGGCACACTGTCCGGCTGTCCGAAGCCCGGCAGCTGCACCCACAGAAATGGAAAATCGCGGCCGCCGCCGGTCCACTCGCGCCGCCAGCTTGTCACGAGCGTCGCGAACAGCGCGCGATATGCGCGCGCCTGCTCGGCATTGTTCGCGTTCGATTCGCCTTGATACCACAGCACACCCTCGATCGCGAACGGCAGGATCGGGTGCACCATCTTGTTGTAGAGAATCGTCGGAATCTTGTTGATGCGTTGTCCGTCGGTGCCGAGCGTGACGCGTCCGACTCTGAATTTCCACGTGCCGTCGAGCGCGCGACGCGTGGTGTCCCCGAAGACGAGCGACGCGTTGCCATTGATGCCGCCACCGCCGCCGCCGTCGTTCACGCGAATCGCGAGGACGTTGCGGCCCGTGTGTAGCGTCGCTGCAGGCAGGCGATAGAGTCGCGTGACGTTGTAGCCGTTCGTCGCGCCAATCTTCACCCCGTTCACCCACGCGATGTCGTCGTCGTCGATCGCGGCGAGCGACAGGCTCACGCCCTTTGCGATGTCGGTCGCATCGAGCATGAACGACGTGCGATACCAACCGACGCCGTCCAGGCCCGGATATCCCTGTGATTCCCAGTATGCAGGCACGCGGATGTCGGCCCATCCACGCTCGTCGAGGGCAGGATCCGCCCAGCGCGCGCTGTCGTTCACGAGGCCGGAGTCGATCTCGGGCAAGCTGCCGACTCGTTGGCGGAGTGAATCGCGGACGGCGTTGTCGTGCGCGGCTTCGCCTTGCTGGATTGCCGTCCATGCGCTGTCGGTGAGATGCTGCGCGCCGCGCGAGATCCACGTTTCGATGTTGCTGCCGCCCCACGTCGCGTTCACGATCCCGATCGGCACCGCGACGCTCGGCCGCAGATGCCGCGCGAAGAAGTAGGCGACCGCGCTGAAATTGCCGACGTGTGCCGGGTCCGCCGGCGCCCACGATCCTCCCGCGAGCTCGTCCTCCGGCTCGCCGGCCCATGAATTAGGAACTTTAAATTCACGAATGCTCAGGTCGTTCGCGTCCGCGATCGCCGCCGCGGCATTCGCCGCCTGAGCCACGCGGAATTCCATGTTGGATTGGCCCGAGGCCACCCAGACGTCGCCGATCAGGATGTTGGCGAGGAGCAGGGAATCGCCGCTCGAGCGGACTAGGAGGGTGGTCGGACCGCCTGCCGGTCGCTCCGATAGGGTCAGCGACCATGTTCCGGCGGCGTTCGCTTGGGTGTGTGCGGAGCTGTTGCCCAGCCGGGCGTCGACGTTCGCGCCGGGCGCGGACCAGCCCCAGATCCGGATTGGTTTGTCGCGCTGTAAAACCATGCCATCGCTGAAGATACGTGGCAGCCGCAACGCCATATTTCGTCCAGCCGCTGACGAGGTTTGGGCGTCCGCGACGTGCTCACAAAGGGCGATCGAGAGAGCGACGGCAAAGAGGCGAAACGGTCGCATGGGCGCTCCGGCCGATGGTTCGGCTGTTGTTGGCACTCTTGACAGGCAAATCGGTGATCATAGAATCGTGTCACCGTATCATCTTATCAATTTCCCGTTGAGTCCGTAACGACTCCGACACGGAAATTCACGCGCTTCTGCCGCCTGTTGCCGCCTGTTACCGCTGTCTGACGCCTTCTGCCGCCTGCTGCTGCTGTCTCTCCGTACCCACGCTTTCACGTATTCGGAGGTAAGACTGATGGGACGCCGGATTCTCCTTGCGATCCTCACTCTCTTTGTGGCGGGCGCGACCGCCGCCGCACAAACCGGCGGCACCGTCGTCGGACGAGTGAGCGCTGTAGACGGAAGACCGCTGTCCGGAATTCAGATTGCCATCAGCGCGCTGGCGCGTGGTGCGACGACTGATACCGCCGGGCGATTTACCATCGCGAACGTGCCGGCCGGAACGCACCAGCTGCAAGCGCGGGGCATTGGGTTCCTGCTCGGCACCACGACTGTGACCGTCGTCAACGGACAGACCGCGACGGTGACGCTGCAGCTCTCGTCGACCGCGACCGAGCTCAATCCCGTGGTCGTCGTCGGATACGGCGAGCAGGAACGACGCACGGTCACCGGCGCCGTCTCCACCGTAACCGCGGAGAAACTGCAGGACATTCCCACGTCCGATCCGATGAAGGCGCTTCAGGGCCGCGTGCCCGGCGTCGAGATCTCGGCGGCGACAAACGAGCCCGGCGCGGCGATGAACGTGCGCATTCGCGGCGTTCGGTCGCTCACCGCGAGCAACGAGCCGCTCTACGTCGTGGACGGCGTCCCGCTCGGCGGCGGCATTCAGGATTTCAATCCATCGACGATCGAGTCGATCGACGTGCTGAAGGATGCGGCGGCTACCGCGATCTATGGCAGCCGAGGCGCGAATGGCGTCATCCTGGTGACGACGAAGAAGGGCATCAACGACGGCCGCCTGCACTCGACGTACAGCCTCGACACGTACTACGGCACGCAGGATCCGGTGCGATTGATTCCGATGATGAACCTGCAACAGTACGTGCAGTACATGCACGACGCGGCCGCGGCGAACGGGCAGGACACCAGCCTCGCCAAGCTCTTCACGGCGAAGCAGGTGCTCGCCATCAAGAACAACATCAGCACCGACTGGCAGCGCGCGGTGTTGCGCAGCGGCGCGCAGCGACAGGTCCAGGCGGGGCTGAACGGCACCAGCGGCGACACGCGCTTCAGCGTGAACGGCAACTACTTCGACCAGGTGGGTCTGATTCCGGGCCAGGGCTACAATCGCGGCTCGGCGTTCGCGTCGATCGATCACTCGTCGGATCGACTCAAGCTCGGATTGACGAGCAATCTCTCGCGCATTCTCACCGATCAGGGCGAGGGGGGCGGCGCGTACGGCTATGCGCTCGCGATGACTCCGCTCGGCCGGCCGACGAACTTCACCAACCCCGATTCGGCGGGCCTGCTCGATCCGCGGCCTGATGATGATCCGCTGAACATCAATCCGGTGCTCGAGGCACAGTCGGTTGTCCGCCAGCAGACGGTGAATCGCGTCTTCGGCGCGGCGTACGCGGAATACGAGATCTCGAATGGTCTGACGTATCGCATGAACTTCGGCCCGGACTACACGCAGCTCACCAACGGCTGCTTCAATGGACCGTGGACGCATGGCACCTGCGCGAACCTGGGCGCGAACAGCTCGAACCAGGGCCAGCCGCCGCAGGCGGGACAGTTCAACCAGCAGGACTTCACGTACACGCTCGACAACATCCTGCATTACAACAAGCGGGTGTGGACGGCGCATCAGTTCGATTTCACGGGCTTGTACAGCATTCAGCACGACAAGTTCACGAAGGATTCGCTCTACGCCTCGAACCTGCCGTATCCGACGCAGCTCTGGTACGATCTGGGGTCGGGCACGGCCGGCAATGAGAGAAGTTTGATCTCCGAGTGGGCGCTGCAGTCCTACATGGGCCGCGTGAACTACACGCTGCTCGATCGGTATTCGGTGTCTCTCACGGAACGCGCCGACGGGTCGAGCCGGTTGGCGCCGGGGCACAAGTGGGCGTATTTCCCCTCGCTCGGCCTCGCATGGAACGCCAGCGATGAAAACTTCATGCGGCACCTGCCGTGGGTCAGCGCGCTCAAGGTTCGCGGCAGTGTTGGCAACACGGGCAACACCGCGATCGGTCCGTACCAGACCGAAGGCACGCTCGCCGCGCGGTTGTACACGTTCGGCTCGACGCGCGTGCAGGGCTACAAGCCCGGCTCGATTCCGAATCCCGATCTCGGTTGGGAGAAGACGCAGCAGAGCGACGTCGGGCTCGAGTACGGGTTGTGGAACAACCGCGTGAACGGCAGCATCGACGTCTACAAGATGGACACGAAGGATTTGCTGCTGACGCGCCTCTTGCCCGCGACGTCGGGCTTCCTGTCGACGCTGCAGAACGTCGGCTCGACGCGGAACAAGGGCGTCGAGCTCGGGCTCTCGACGACCAATCTCCAGAACTGGCGCGGGCTCTCGTGGACGATGGACGTGAACTGGGCGACGAACAAGAACGAGATCACCGGGCTGGCCAGCGGCGCGACGTCGGACGTCGGCAACGTGTGGTTCGTCGGTCACCCGATCAACATTCCGACGGACGGGCTTCGCCAGGTCTTCTACGACTACAAGTACGTCGGCGTGTGGCAGTTCGCCGATACCGCGCTGATGAAGAAGTTCAACGCGACCGGCAGCACGTTCAAAGTCGGCGATCCGCGCGTCGCGGACGTGAACGGCGACGGAAAGATCACGGCGGATGATCGCACGTTCATCGGCGACACGTATCCCGGTTGGACGGCGAGCTGGTCGAACCGCTTCACGTATCACGGCTTCGACGTCTCGGGCCTCGCGACGTGGAAGTGGAACTATCTGTTCCGCGACGGCACGCCGCGCAGCTATTTCGGCCGCTTCAACAACGTCGCGGATCTCGACTACTGGACGCCGACGAATCCCACGAACAAGAACCCGGCACCGACCACAGGCGCCGTCGACCGCCTGTATGCGAGCACGCGTCTCTACGTCGACGGATCCCACTGGCGCATTCGCAACATCACGGCCGGGTACACGATCGATCATCGCCTGGCCAATCGCGTCGGATTGCAGAGTCTTCGCATCTACGGCACGGCGCAGGATCCGTACATCCACTCGAACTACATCGGCATCGATCCGGAAGTCGCGGGCGCGGTGCCGACGGTTCGCACGCTGCTCCTCGGCACGAACGTCGTTTTCTAGGCCCACCCACTCAGCAACGAGACACACATCATGAAGCGCATACTGCTTTCGACTGTGACGCTGGGGCTCGTGGCGGGGGCCTTCGCGTGCACGAATCTCGACGAAAAACTGATTACCGGTGTGAGCAGCCAGTATTACTCGACACCGGACGGTCTCAACTCGGCCGTCATCGCGTCGTACGCGCAACTGCGCGGCTACTATGGCCGCGAGCAGCTGCTCTCACTGCAGCAAGTCGGCACGGACACGTGGATGGCCGCCGACCAGGCAGGATCGAACAACAAGGAGTTCGACAGCTACAGCGGCGGACTGAATTCCACCGTTGCACCGCTCGCGAACACGTGGAACCCGGCGTATCAGGCGATCAACACGTTGAACGCGGCGCTCGATCGCGGTCCGGCGGCGACGGGCATTTCGGCCGCGGTGAAGAACAGCCTTCTGGGTGAAGCGCACTTTCTCCGCGCGCTCAATTATTTCAATCTCGTACGCCAGTTTGGCGACGTGACATTGGAAGTGCACGAGAACCAAGGCGTCGTCGTCACCGCGGTGCGCGACTCGGCCGCGAAGATTTACCGTTTGATCATCGCCGATCTCGATACCGCGGTGAATTTCCTTCCGGCCACGCAGAGCGATTTCGGCCGAGCGACGAAGGGGGCCGCGCAGACACTGCGGTCGCTGGTCTATCTCACGCGAGCATATCAGCCGTATTCGCCGAGCAAGTCGGGCGACTTCACGCAGGCGCTGGCGGATGCGAAGGCCGTGATCGGCTCGGGCACGTACGCGCTGGAGCCGAACTTCGCGGACCTGTGGTGCGTCGCGCGCCCCGCCGATCCCGGTCGCACCGGCTATTGCGACAACACCGGCTACAACGGCAATCGCAAGGAATTCATCTTCACCGTGCAGTTTGGACCGAACGGCATCTATAACGCCACCAACGTGGATGCCGACAACGAATACAACTATCTGCATCTCGTCTTCCTCGGCCAGTACGACAACAACGGCATTTGGGTCGGCACGCCGCGCGATCTGAACAACGGCCGTCCGTTCCGCCGGCTCATGCCGACGCCGTACGAGCTGTCACTGTGGAACAAGTACAGCGGCACGCCGGGCGCGAGCGACATTCTCGACACGCGCTTCGACGCGACGTTCCAGACCGTATGGAACGTGACGTCTGGCGGCGTGAAGAACTCCACCACCAACTGTCCCGCGTGTACGAGTGGTGCGACAGAGAACGCCGGCGATACCGCGGCCGTCTACTATCCGTTCGGGGTGACACAGGCGTTCCGGCAGTCTCGCCCGTTCCAGATTCTCACGCCGTGCCCGACGCAGCAGATCAACAACGCAGCGGCGGACTTCACGGCCGCGGGCTACTGCGGCGATCGCAACAACGCGAACGACGGCTTCTTCAACTGGCAGCGCTATCCGTCGCTCAAGAAGTTCCAGGACAACCTGCGCGCGAACCTCACGGCGCAGGAAGGCGGCAAGGTGCAGGCGATCTTCCGGCTCGGCGAAGTCTACCTGATTGCCGCCGAAGCGGATGTTGGCCTGGGGAACACGGGCGAGGCCGCGCAGATGATCAACGTGTTGCACCAGCGCGCCGCGAGCCCGGCCCACAAGAACGATTACAATGTGACCGCCGCGCAGATGAATCTCGATTACATCATGGATGAGCGCGAGCGCGAGCTCGCCGGTGAGTTCACGCGGTGGTACGACATCACGCGCCCGGGTGTCGACTTCTTCCTGGCGCGCGTGAAGAAGTACAATCCGCATGCGGCGGCGAATGTGGCGGCGCGCCACTTTCTGCGGCCGATTCCGCAGTCGCAGATCGACGGCGTCGTCGTGGGGCCCAAGTATCCGCAGAATCCGGGATACTGACTTGGGAGTCATCCTGAGCGAAGCGAAGGATCTCATCCGCGTCCTGGCATCGGGATCACGCAACCGGATGAGATCCCTCGCTGCGCTCGGGATGACAGCTCTTGTCACAGCCTGTCATTCCGCCAAGCCAGTGCCTCAGCGTACCACGCTGAAAGACGCATTCGCCGGTTCTTTCCTCATCGGCGCCGCAATCAACGGCCGTCAAATTCTCGGCGCCGACTCCATCGGTGACGCGCTCATCGCGTCGCAGTTCAACTCGATCACGCCGGAGAATGTGCTCAAGTGGGCGCCGGTCGAGCCGCGGCCCGGTCAGTTCGACTTCGCCGCGCCGGATCGTTACGTCGCGCTCGGCCAACGGCGTGGGATGAAGATCATCGGCCACACTCTCGTGTGGCACAATCAGACGCCGGCGTGGGTCTTTCAGGATGCAGCGGGTGGACCGGCGTCGCGCGACACGCTCATCGCGCGCATGCGCTCGCACATCTTCGCTGTCGTCGGCCGGTACAAGGGTCGCATTCGTGGCTGGGACGTCGTGAACGAAGCCGTGAATGAAGACGGTTCGCTTCGCCAATCGCCGTGGCTGCGCATCATCGGACCCGAATACATCGCGATGGCGTTTCGATTCGCACACGAAGCAGATCCGACGGCCGAGCTTCACTACAACGACTTCTCGGTGGAAGGATCGGCGAAGCGCGCCGGCATCGTGAAGCTCGTCAAGTCGCTGCGCGCCGAGAACGTTCCGATCACGGCGATTGGCATGCAGGAGCATCAGAAGCTGGATTGGCCGGCGCCCGGCGCGATCGATTCCGCAATCACGGATCTTGCGAGCACGGGCCTGGAGCTCATGGTTACGGAGCTCGACGTCGACGTGCTGCCAAGCAATCGCGGGCAGCGCACGGAGGCGATCGAGCAGCAGTTGATGCGAACCGGCGCGCCCGATCCATATCGCGCCGGCTTGCCGGACTCGGTGCAGCGCCAGCTCGCGCGGCGCTACGCCGAGATCGTGCGAGTGTACCTTGCGCACCGAGACGTCATCAAGCGCGTGACGTTCTGGGGCGTGGACGACGCGGATACGTGGCTGAACAACTTCCCCGTGCGCGGCCGGACGAACTATCCGCTGTTGTTCGATCGACGCGGCGCACCGAAACCTGCGTTTGACTCGGTCGTGGCCGCCGTTTCGGCGCGGGGGAAGTTGTGATCGTCACGCCGTGCATACGGCACGTCGTTCCGAGCGCCCTGCCCGTCATTCCGAGCACAGCGAGGAATCTGGCATCCCGGTCGAAGGGCTGGCCAATCCGACGGGAGAGACGATTCCTCGCTGCGCTCGGAATGACAATGTTGCTGCCGCTACAGCCAGCCGTCGCCCAACAACTGCCGTATCGCAATCCGAAGCTCCCGATCGAACGACGCATCACCGACCTCCTCGGACGCATGACGCTCGAGGAAAAAGTCGCGCAGATGCTTTGCCTGTGGGATCAGAAAAAGCTGATTACCGATGCGAGCGGCCGATTCAATCCGACTCGCGCACCGAAATGGTTTCGCGTCGGCATCGGGCGCATCGAACGTCCGCAGGACGGGCATGATGCGCGCTCCGAAGCGGAATTCGCGAATGCCAT
Source organism: Gemmatimonadaceae bacterium (assembly GCA_035606695.1). Taxonomy (NCBI): domain Bacteria; kingdom Pseudomonadati; phylum Gemmatimonadota; class Gemmatimonadia; order Gemmatimonadales; family Gemmatimonadaceae; species Gemmatimonadaceae bacterium. Next base: position 77,591 of record DATNEW010000017.1, on the reverse strand, counting down.
TCAGCGCTGGGTGCACGACAGCACGCGACTCGGCATTCCCGTCATGTTCAACGAAGAGGCGTTGCACGGTCTCGAGGCGGTCGGCGCGACGAGCTTTCCGCAGGCCATCGCGCTGGCGAGCACCTGGAATCCCGATCTCGTGCAGCGCGTATTCACGGCGACGGCGGCTGAAGCGCGCGCGCGAGGCGTCGACCAAGTGCTGGCTCCGGTCGTGGACATCGGCCGCGATCCGCGCTGGGGCCGTTTCGAGGAGACGTACGGCGAAGATCCGTATCTCGCGGCGCGCATGGGCGTCGCCGCGGTGCGGGGCTTTCAGGGGACAGACGCGATCATTGGGCCGAGCCACGTCTATGCCACGCTCAAGCACATGGCGGGACACGGGCAGCCCGAGTCGGGAACGAACGTCGGGCCGGCGTCGATCGGCGAGCGTACGCTGCGCGACATGTTCCTGTATCCGTTCGAGGTCGCGATCAAGGAAGCCGGTGCGAAGAGTGTGATGGCATCGTACAACGAGGTCGACGGCATTCCATCGCACGTGAATCGCTGGATGTTGCACGACGTACTGCGTGGCGAATGGGGATTCAACGGGACTGTCGTATCGGACTGGTTCGCGATCGATCAGCTGGTCGGCCGCCACCACGTTGCCGTGGATGACGCGGACGCCGCGCGCCGCGCGCTCGACGCGACCGTCGACATCGAGTTGCCCGATCCAGCCGCCTACGCGACGCTCGTCGATCAAGTCCGGCAGAAACAAGTATCGGTGCAGGCGATCGACGACGCGGTCCGCCGGCTGCTTCGCCCCAAGTTCGTGCTTGGCTTATTCGAGAATCCTTACGTCGACCCGGATGCGGCGGCGCGGATCTCCGGCGCGGAGGACACGCGGCCGCTTGCGCTGGAGGCGGCGCAGCAGGCAATGATTCTCCTGCGCAACGAAGGACACCTCCTTCCGCTCCGCGCCGACGCGGCCCGACGCGTCGCCGTGATCGGGCCACACGCCGCCGAGTTGCTGCTTGGCGGTTACGCCGGCGTTCCGTCGCACTACGTCACGATTCTCGATGGGATCAAGGCGCGCCTTGGCGCGGCGTCGACGGTCGAGTACGCGGAGGGCGTCCGCATCACCGAAGATTCGGTGTTCACGCACGACCCGCAGCCGCACATCGGCGGCACGCGGTCGCGGCCGCGTGATGACGCCAACCTCGTCGTCGCGGCCGATTCGGCCAGCAATGCGCCGCGCATCGCGAACGCGGTCGCGCTGGCGAAGCGAAGCGATGTCGTCATCCTCGTGCTGGGCGACAACGAGCAGACCGCGCGCGAAGCGTATGAGAACAATCATCTCGGCGACCGTTCGTCGCTGAGACTGCCCGGACAGCAGGAGGAGCTCGCGCTCGCCGTGGCGGCAACTGGAACGCCGGTCGTGCTGCTTTTGATCAACGGCCGTCCGCCATCCATTCCCAGTCTCGTTCCGAAGATCCCCGCGATCGTCGAAGGCTGGTATCTCGGTCAGGAAACTGGAACGGCGGTCGCGTCGGTGTTGTTCGGCGACGTGAATCCGGGCGGGAAGCTGCCGGCGACGATCGCGCGCGATGTCGGACAGCTTCCGGTATTCTACAACTACAAACCGACGGCGCGTCGCGGATACGTGCTCGATACGATCGCGCCGCTCTTTCCATTTGGATACGGGCTGTCCTACACGACGTTCTCGTACGCGAACCTGCGCGTGGCGTCGAATCACATTCAGGCGAACGGCAACACGACCGTTTCGGTGGACGTGAAGAACACCGGATCGCGTAGCGGCGACGAGGTCGTCCAGTTGTACATCCGTGACGAGGTGAGCGCGGCCACGCGGCCTGTCAAGGAGCTGAGAGGCTTCCAGCGCGTCTCGCTCGAGCCTGGCCAGACGCGTACCGTCACGTTCCCGGTGGGACCCGATCATCTTTCGTATCACGGGCTCGGCATGAAGCGTGTCGTCGAGCCCGGCCGATTTGATCTCATGGTCGGCGGCAACTCCGCCGATGTGCAATCGATCGTTCTGACCGTCGATCCTGCGCCGGTCGCGCCACTCAAACGGTAAAACGCAAGCTCGTTCCTGTCCGCCGCCGACGACGGACAATACCCGAGGAGATGTAATGAAGAACGTCCTCAAGCCAGTGTCTCGTGAAAGTCTGGTCGATCGCCTCGCCGGCGAGATCCGTACCTCCATCAACGCAGGCGACTACACGCTCGGCGAGCGGCTACCGACGATCATGGAGATGGCGAAGCGCTTTGGCGTCGGACATCCGACCGTGCGCGAAGCGCTCAAGAAGCTCGAGGCGGTCGGCGTCGTCGAGATCCGCCACGGCTCGGGCGTGTATGTCACGCGGACGCAGGATGTGCTCATGGTGGCGAGCGATTACGGCGGCAAAGTCACGAAGAAGCTGCTCCTCGACCTCATTCAGGCGCGCACGCCGATCGAGATGCAGTCGGCTGCCTTGGCGACGAAGAACGCGACGGCCGAGGATTTCGCGGAGATGAAGCGGCTGCTGACGACGGCGGGAGAGAATCTCGACAACGATGCGGTGTTGAACTCGGTGAACATGGCGTTTCACCGGCAGATCGCGTCGGCGTCGGGTAACGCGGTGATCGCACAGCTCCTCGACGTCATGCAGGATCTTTTCACCGACGAGCAGCGCTTGATCCTTGGCATCTTTGGCTCGCGCAAGCAGGATCATGAAGAGCATCTCTCGATTTTCGCGGCGCTCGAGCAGCGGCAGGAGCAGCTGGCGACCGAGCGCATGCGCAAGCACCTCGACGGCGTGGCGACGGCCATTCAGCGGTGGGATCCGATGCGACATCCGGTGCTGTAGCAGTCATTCCGAGCGCCCCTTCCCGTCATTCCGAGCGCCCCTTCCCGTCATTCCGAGCGCAGCGAGGAATCTGGTGACACGACCGAGTGGCCGGCCAATCCGCGGGGGCGTGAGATTCCTCGCTGCGCTCGGAATGACGTGCCTGGCTGCTTGCGGCGGTGGTGAATCGCCGCCGGCGGCTCCCGCTGTCCCGGTCGTGCTCTCGGCAGACAGCATCCCGCTACGCGCGCTCGCGCAACAGGCCGGCATCCGCATCGGCTCGGCTGGTGACAGAGGCTTTCGCTGGACCGGGACCGACGGCTCGAACTTTCGTGCAATCCTGTCGCGCGAGTTTTCGGTGCTCACGCCCGAGAACGACATGAAGTTCGATCACGTGCATCCCGCTCCGACGACGTACTACTTCGCCGGCGCCGACTCGCTCGTGACGTTCGCGCAGCAGAATCAGATGAGCGTGCGCGGTCACACGCTGGTGTGGCATCAGCAACTGCCGTCGTGGGTGAACAGCGCGGCGTCGGCGCAGAGCGCGCTCGTGGATCACATCACGACCGTCGTCGGGCACTTCAAGGGCAAGCTGCTCGCGTGGGACGTCGTCAACGAAGCGTTCAACGACGACGGCACGCGACGTTCGACGTACTGGTCGGATCACATCGGACCGTCGTACATCGAGCTGGCGTTTCGTACTGCGCGCGCTGCCGATCCGGACGTCCCGTTGTTCTACAACGATTACAATATTGAAGGACTTGGGTCCAAGTCGGACTCCGTCTACGCGATGGTGAAGGATTTCCTCGCGCGTGGCGTGCCGATCAACGGCGTCGGCCTTCAATCACACTTCGTAGTGAACGGCGTGCCGTCGACGCTTGGCGCGAACATCGCGCGCTTCGTCGCGCTCGGCATCAAGGTGCACATCACCGAGCTCGATGTGCGCGTGCCGACGCCGTCGACCTCGGTGAGTCTCGCGGCGCAGGCGCAGAACTATCACGACGTCGTTGCCGCGTGCATCCAGGTCAAAGGCTGCGAGCTCGTGACGATGTGGGGCTTCACCGACAAGGATTCGTGGGTTCCGGGCACATTCCCGGGTTTTGGGGAGGCGCTGCCATGGGATGCCTTCTTTCAACAGAAGCCGGCGTTTCACTCGGTCTATGACGCCCTCGCCGGCCGCTGATCGTCGCAGGTAATACCACGGCAGTACCGCAGTCATACCATCGCGTAACGAGGCTTTCATGCGGTTCTCGCGATTCGTGCAACCGATCGTCGCGCTGTCGGTGGGAGCAGCCTCCACGCTCGGTGCGCAACAGCAGGCGTCGCGCCCTACCTATCTCGACGAATCATTGACCTTCGAGCAGCGCGCTCGCGACCTCGTGTCGCGCATGACGCTGGACGAGAAGGTGCTGCAGATGAAAGACGTCGCGCCCGCGATCCCCCGGCTCGGCGTTCCCGAATACAACTGGTGGAACGAGGCGTTGCACGGCGTCGCGCGCGCCGGATTGGCGACGGTGTTTCCGCAAGCGATCGGCGTCGCGGCGACATGGGACGACAGCGCGATGTTTCGCATGGCCACCGTGATTTCCGACGAGGCGCGCGCGAAATATCACGAGTACATTCGCCGCGACAGCCATCAGCGCTATCAAGGACTCACGTTCTGGTCGCCGAACATCAATCTCTTCCGCGACCCACGGTGGGGCCGAGGACAGGAGACCTACGGCGAGGATCCGTTTCTCACGGGGCATCTAGCCGTGCAGTTCATTCGCGGCCTGCAAGGCGACGACCCGAAGTACTTCAAGACGATTTCGACGGTAAAACACTTCGCCGTGCACAGCGGGCCCGAGCCCGAACGCCACACGTTCGACGCGGTGATCAGCGGGCGCGATCTGCGCGAGTCATATCTGCCGCACTTCGAGATGGGCATTCGCGTCGGCGGCGCGTACTCGCTGATGTGTGCCTACAACTCGATCGACGGCAAGCCCGCCTGCGCGAACGACGTGCTTCTCGGCCGCATCCTTCGCGGCGAGTGGAAATTTCCGGGCTACGTCGTTTCCGACTGTGGGGCGATCGACGACATCTATCTGAGGCATCACGCGGCCGGCGATGCCGCCCAAGCCGCGGTGCTCGCGGTGAAGACAGGCACCGATCTCGATTGCGGCCGGGTGTATCCGAATCTCGCCGCCGCCGTCAAGCAGGGCGTGATCAGCGAAGCCCAGATCGACACGTCGGTCACGCGCTTGTTCCTGGCGCGATTCAAGCTCGGCATGTTCGACGACCAGTCGCACGTGAAGTGGGCGCGCATTCCATTCTCGGATCTCGATTCGCCCCAACATCGCGCGCTCGCGCGCACGATCGCCGACGAGTCGATGGTGTTGCTCAAGAACGACCGCAACACGCTGCCGCTTCGCAAGGACCTTGGCACCGTCGCGGTGATCGGACCGAACGCCGATCAGTGGCGGATGTTGCTCGGGAACTACAACGGGATTCCCGCCGATCCGATCACTCCGCTTCGCGGCATTCGCGAGGCGGTTGGCCCGCACACACGCGTGCTCTACGCGCGGGGGTCGGATCTGGCAGAGAATTTTCCGGTGTACGAGACGACGCCGTCGTCGGTGTTGCGGACGCCCGACGGCAAGCCGGGTCTTCACGTCGACTACTACGCTCATCGCGACTTGTCGGGTACGCCGTTGTTCGGCGGTACGGACTCCACGCTGAATTCCGATTGGAAGGAGGCTGCGCCGCGCGGCGACATGAACCCGGACGACTTCGGCGTGCGGTGGACGGGCAGCATTCGCCCGGCGCACACGGGGATGTATCGCCTTGGGCTCGTCGGGACCATCAAGTTTCAGTTGTGGCTCGACGACAGCATGATCGTGCGATCGGTGTATCCGACGCACGACGGTGAATTCCCGGATCCGCGCCAGGCACAGAGCGATCCGATTCGTCTCGAGGCGGGGCGCGATTACAGGATCCGCGTCGAGGGCCAGGAGTCGTATGGCGAAGCGCAGCTGCAACTGCTCTGGGCGCCGCCGCACGATGCACTCGAGGCCGATGCGATGACGATTGCGTCCCAAGCCGATGCGATCGTGATGTTCATGGGTCTGACCGCGCGTCTCGAGGGCGAGGAAATGCCGATTCAGATTCCCGGCTTCCGCGGCGGCGATCGCACCTCGCTCGACTTGCCGGCACCGCAAGAGCAACTCCTCGAGAAAATCTCCGCGCTCGGCAAGCCCATCGTGCTCGTGCTGATGAACGGCAGCGCGCTCGGTGTGAATTGGGCGCAGGCGCACGTGCCGGCAATTCTCGAAGCGTGGTATCCCGGCCAGGCGGCGGGGACCGCGATCGCCGACGTGTTGTTCGGCGACTACAACCCTGCTGGGCGCTTGCCGGTGACGTTTTACAAATCGGTGAGCGATTTGCCGCCATTCGATGACTACGCGATGCACGGACGGACGTATCGCTTCTTCGCCGGAACGCCGCTGTACCCGTTCGGTCATGGATTGAGCTACACGACATTCAAGTACTCGAATGTGCGGGCGAGCACATCGACGGCGACCGCGCGCGATACGATCATGGTCAGCGTCGACGTGGCCAACATCGGCAAGCGCGCGGGAGACGAAGTCGTGCAGGTCTACGTGCAGCACGAGGGCTCGAAAGTCAGCCGGCCGTTGAAGGATTTGCGCGGCTACGCGCGGGTGCATCTCGCGGCGGGGCGAAAGCGTACGGTGAAGATTCCGGTCGCGATGTCGTCGCTCGCGTACTGGAATGAGACCACGCAGGAGTGGGACGTCGAAGCGGAGCCGGTTCGGATTCTCGTCGGTGCGTCGTCGTCGGATATTCGGGCGACGACGACGATTCGGGTCGCGCCGTGATGCACGCCACGTCGCTGGCATTGCTGCTCGTCATTCCGATGGTGCACGGCGAGCGAGTGACGGCGCATGGCGATGCGACATTCGCGCTCGCATCTCACGGCCGCGCCGCGCCACTGATCGTCTCCGACGCCGATTGGCCCGGTGTGCGGCGCGCCGCGCGCGACCTGCAATCAGATATTCAGAAAGTGTCCGGCGCAAAGCCGGCGCTGGGCGCAGTGCCGAGCGGGGTGCCGATCATCATCGGCACGATAGGCAAATCGCCGCTGATCGACGAGCTGGTTCGTACGCGCAAGCTCGACGTGGAGGGCACGGCGGGTCGCTGGGAAAGTTACGTGCGGCAGGTCGTCGAACATCCCGCGCCGAACGTCGACCGCGCACTCGTCATTGCGGGCAGCGACAAACGCGGAACGATCTACGGCATCTACGATGTCTCGGCGCAGATCGGCGTGTCACCATGGTATTGGTGGGCTGATGTGCCGATTCACCACGCATCGACGGTTGTCGTGAGCGGCGAGCGCGTCACCGTCGGCGAACCGAAGGTCAAATATCGCGGGATCTTCATCAACGACGAGGCGCCCGCCTTCTCGGGGTGGGCGCGCGAAAAGTTCGGCGGTATCAATCACCAGGTGTACGAGCACGTTTTCGAGCTGCTACTGCGACTCAAGGCGAATTATCTGTGGCCTGCGATGTGGGGCAACGCGTTCGCCGACGACGATTCGCTCGACGCGAAGCTTGCGGATGAATACGGCATCGTGATGGGTACGTCCCACCACGAGCCGATGACGCGGGCGCAGCAGGAATGGAAGCGCTACGGCCACGGCCCGTGGAACTACGAGCAGAACGATTCGACGCTTCGCGCGTTCTGGCGCGCAGGCATCGAGCGCATGGGTTCGCGCGAGAACATCGTGACGATCGGGATGCGCGGCGACGGCGACATGCCGATGACCCAGGGCAGCAACGTCGCGCTGCTCGAGCGCATCGTCGCCGACCAGCGCAAGATCATTGCGGAGGTCACACACCGCCCCGCGTCGGAAACGCCGCAGCTGTGGGCTCTATATAAGGAAGTACAGGATTACTACGACAAGGGCATGCGTGTCCCCGACGACGTCACGCTGCTCTTCTCCGACGACAACTGGGGCAACATCCGCCGTCTGCCCACGCCGCAAGAGCGCGGACGCTCGGGCGGATTCGGCGTGTACTACCATTTCGACTACGTCGGCGGCCCGCGCAACTACAAGTGGATCAACACGAATCCGATCGCGCGCATCTGGGAGCAGATGGATCAGGCCTATCGCCGGGGTGCCGATCGCATCTGGATCGTGAATGTCGGCGATCTCAAGCCGATGGAATTCCCGATTCAGTTCTTTCTCGACTTCGCGTGGAATCCGGACGCCATCCCCGCCGCGAAGCTGCCGGATTACACACGCGACTGGGCGACACGACAGTTCGGCTCATCGCAGGGCGCCGCGATCGGTGACGTCATCACCACATATCTCAGCTATGCAGGAAGACGTAAGCCTGAATTGCTCGATACGGCGACGTACAGCCTGTACAACTATCGTGAAGCCGAACGCATTATCGCCGAGTACGACTCGCTCTCGGCGCGCGCGACCGCGATCGAAGCAAAGTTGCCGCGTGAGTATCGCGATGCGTATTACGAGCTGGTGCTGCATCCGGTGCTTGCTGCCGCCAACCTGAACGCGCTGTATATCACGGTCGCGCGCAATCGTATGTATGCGCGCCAGGGACGTGTAGCCACGAACGATATCGCGGATGAAGCGCGCTCGTTGTTCGCCAAGGATGCCGAGCTTTCGCGGTACTTCAATACGCAGCTCGCGGGCGGCAAGTGGGCGCACATGATGGACCAAACGCACATCGGCTATACGTACTGGCAAGAACCGCCGCGCGACGTCATGCCGCGCGTCGACGAGATTCACGTTCCCGTTGCCGCTGACATGGGCGTGGCGATCGAAGGACAGATGCCATTCGTGGCGGGGCAGGGTCCGCCATCACGTGGTCCGCCGCGTGCTCCATCACTGCCGGCATTCGACAACTATCAGCGACAATCGTACTACGTTGACGTCTACGATCGCGGCCGGACACCGTTCGCGTTCAGCGCCACGAGCGACGCACCGTGGCTGCGAGTCACTCCGCCTCGCGGCATCGTAACGGAGGAGCAACGCCTGATCGTGAGCGTCGATTGGAACAAGGCGCCGACCGGGGCTCACGCCGCCGCGATCACGATCACCGGACCGAACGCGCAGCACGTCGTCGTTCAGGCACCGATCGAGAACCACGCGAGCCCCGTGCGCGATCAAGTCAACGGCTTCGTCGAAGGCAACGGCTATGTCTCGATTGAAGCAGAGCACTTCACCGCTGCCGTCAACGCGCCGCCCGTGAGCTGGTTACGAATTCCGGCCTTCGGGCGAACGGTCTCCGGCATGACGACGTCGCCGGCGGATGCCCCGACTCAGCTGCCGCGCGCCGGATCGCCGAGGTTGGAGTATCGCGTGTTCATGTTCGATACGGGCGCGGTGAGCGTGAAAGCCTACATCGCGCCGTCGCTCGACTTTACCGGTTCGTCGTCTGGACTTCGATACGCGATCTCATTCGACGACGAGGCGCCGCAGCTCGTCAACGTGCTCGCCGACACGGCGGCGCGGGCGTGGGATCGCGCGGTTGCCGACAACATTCGCATCGCATCGACGACGCTCGGGGTGGCGAAACCTGGCGAGCACGTGCTCAAGTTCTGGCGCGTCGACGCCGGCGTCGTCCTCGAGAAGCTCGTCATCGACGCGGGTGGGGTGAAGCCCAGTTATCTCGGTCCGCCGGAATCCTTTCACGGCGCGCCGAAGACGGAGCCGCCCGTCGCGCGGTTCGACTGGTTCGAGTACACAGGCAATGATTCCATCTATCGAACCATTCATCAGAACGACAACCAATATCTCAACCCCATCCTCGCCGGCTTTTATCCGGATCCGAGCGTGGTGCGCGTCGGCGACGATTACTATCTCGTGACGTCGAGCTTCTCGTACTTTCCGGGACTGCCGATCTTCCACAGCCGCGACCTCGTACACTGGACGCAGATCGGCAATGTGCTCGACCGTCCGACGCAGCTCGCCGTCGACGGCCGCGCCATCTCGGAGGGGATCTACGCCCCGACGATCCGCTATCACGACGGCTTGTTCTATCTCATTACAACATGCTCATACTGCGGCGGCAACTTCATCGTCACCGCGACGAACGCCGCGGGTCCATGGTCGGAGCCGATCTGGCTCGGGTTCGACGGCATCGACCCGTCGATCTTCTTCGACGACGACGGCCGCGCGTACATCGTGAACAATGGACCGCCGGCCGAGCCGCCGCGCTACCAAGGCCATCGCGCGATCTGGATTCAACAATACGACGTTCACTCCCACACGATGATCGGCGCGCGCCACGTCATCGTGAACGGCGGTGTCGATCTCGCGAAAAAACCGATCTGGATCGAGGCGCCGCACATCCTCAAGGTGCAGGGACGCTACTATCTGATCTGCGCCGAAGGCGGTACCGCGGGCCAGCATTCCGAGGTCGTGTTTCGCAGCGACTCAGTGCAAGGTCCCTACGTTCCGTACGACCACAACCCGATCCTCACACAGCGTCAGCTTTCGCCGACCCGTCCGGCACCGATCACATCGACCGGGCACGCCGATTTCGTACAAACACCGCGCGGCGACTGGTGGGCCGTCTTTCTCGGCGTTCGCCCTTACGGGCCCGATCTCACGAACATCGGTCGCGAAACGTTCATGCTGCCGGTAACATGGCGCGACGGCTGGCCAACGATTCTCGACGGCGACGCCAGCGTGCCCTACGTTCACGAAAGGCCGGTGTTGGAACAGGCCGCCTCGCCCGCGACGCCGCTCAGCGGCAACTTCGTCATACGCGATGAGTTCAACACACCAACCCTCGCACCATCGTGGGAGCTGATTCGCACTCCGCGCGAACGCTGGTACGAGCTGGCCTCGACGCCGGGATCGCTCAGCATTCGCGCGCGACCGGTCGCGCTTGGAACGCGCGCTCAGCCGTCGTTCATCGGCCGCCGCCAGCAGCACGCGATCGCAACCGCAACGACACTGATGCATTTCGCTCCGCGGGCGCCGGGCGACGCGGCCGGCCTCGTTGCCTTTCAAAGCGATTCGTTCTACTACTTCCTTGGTGAGACCTTGCACGACGGCAAGCCGGTTGTGCGTTTGGTGCGCCGAGCCGGCGCGCGTGACGGCGGCGCGGAGGTGTCGGTGGCCGAAGCCGCGCTGAGCCGCGCCGACGGCGTGGTCTACCTGCGCATTCAGGCACGCGGCGCGAAATACGACTTCTCATATGGCGAGCGGCCGGGCGAGTGGCGGTCGCTGGCAAAGGACGTCGATGGAACGATACTCAGCACGCACGTCGCCGGTGGATTCGTCGGCACCATGCTCGGCATGTATGCCTACTCGTCGCCGCATTGAGGCGCACGCGTCGTGACCCTCGTGAGTCGCGAGCCGTTCGGCACGACGGCCGACGGACAGGCGGCCGAGCAGATCACGCTCGAGAATGCGCGCGGCATGCGTGTGAGCATGCTGACGTACGGCGGCATCGTGCGATCGCTTGTCGTGCCCGACGCCAACGGCGCGGGGACGGACGTCATACTCGGCTTTGATAGCCTCGCCGACTACGAGCGCGATGGCATGTACGTGGGCGCACTGATTGGGCGGTACGCCAATCGGATTGCCGGCGCGAGCTTCGCGATCGACGGCACGCTGTATCGCCTGCCGCACAATGACGGAAAGAATCAACTGCACGGCGGGCCGTGCGGTTTCAATCGGCGGATGTGGCGACCCGCCATCGTCAACGGCGCCGCCGGTACATCGCTCGAGCTCACGCGCCGAAGCGCCGCGGGCGAAGAAGGATTTCCCGGCGCGGTCGATGTGCGCGTCACCTACTCTCTCTCCGACGACGACGAGCTGATCATCGCCTACAGGGCCGAGTGCGACGCGCCGACGCACGTGAATCTCACGTCGCACATGTACTTCAATCTGGGCGGCCATGATGCGGGCGACGTGCTCGATCACGAGCTGACGCTTTCCGCGTCGCGTTTCACGCCGATCGATACCGCGCTCATTCCCACCGGAGAGTTGCGAGAGGTGGCGGGTACGCCGTTCGATTTCACGGCGGGCCGTCGCACGGGCGACGCTCGCCCGGCCGACGATGAGCAGCTTCGCCTGGGCGGCGGCTACGATCATAATTTTGTAATAGATGCCGGCTCGGCCAATTCCTTCTCGGCGCGGGTGCGCGATCCACGCAGCGGACGATGGCTCGAGGTGCGCACCACCGAGCCGGGCGTTCAGCTCTATCTCGGCCAGGGCCTCAATACCGAGGGCAAGAACGAGTGCCACTACGGCGCGCACGCCGGCCTGGCCCTGGAGACTCAACACTTTCCCGACTCGCCCAACCACCCCGCGTTTCCAACGACGCTGCTCCGGCCGGGCGAGTTGTTCAGCTCACGGACGGCGTATCGTTTCGGGAAAGACGAACACGTTGCTTAACGGGTGCGACGGTCCGACGGAGTCGTCCAGCGGATGCGTCGACACGTAGATCGCGCCCGCGCCGTGATCGAGTCCCCATCGCGCCGTCGCCGCAATGCCGTCGAAGAAGCGCATGTACGTCACGGGGCGCACGTCGATCGCCCGCAACTGGTCCACGCCGCCCATGCGAATGCCGTCGAAATACACCTGGACCTGAGTCGGTGAGGTGAAGCTGTCGGGCCCGCGCGCCGCCAGCCAGTTGGAGCGCAGCGCTTCGATGACGTCGTACGCCGTGTTGTAGCCGTGATCGGCGAATTGCTCCGGAACCAGGAGGTTTCGGTCAACGGACGGTCCGGGCGGACGAGTTCGCCCCATGCACGCGCCGGCCAGTGTGGCGAAACCGACGACGAGGATGATCTCAGAGACCATACGCATAACGCCCCCCGCGTTTGCGAAGATAGTCATGAATCTGCGGCGAATTTCTTCTTGACGAAAGCGACGGTGAATTGAATCATGCGTTCATGCGACTCGAGAGTCGATGAATCACCGTTTTCCCGCGATGCCTGCAAACGACGCCCCGCGCGGCCCCTCTATCTGAGCGGTCGCGCTTCGTTTTTCTGAGTTACAAATCCCGGTCCCACGGTCCCGAGTCATGCGAAAAATCAACACCCGCAGCTTCCGACTGGCCACGCGGTCCACTCCACGCGAGGTAAACAAACAGATCGTGCTGAACCTCATCCGTGAGGCCCAGCCCATCTCGCGCGCCGAGTTGGCGCGGCGCATGAACGTGCGACGCGCGTCGTTGACGACGATCGTCCGCGAGCTGCTCGCCGCCGGTGACGTCGAGGAAACAGGTCGCGCCGCCTCGGCGCGCGGCCGCCGCCCGACGCTCCTTCGCATTCGCACACGCGGACGCCTGGTCGTTGCCGTCGACGTGCGGCCGGTGCGAACCAACCTCGCCCTCGCCGATTTCGCCGGCAACGTCCTCGAGCGGCAGTGGATCGAAACGCCGAAAGATCCCTCGTTCGTCGCGGACGCCATCGCGCGCGCCGCTCGCGCGCTGCTCGACGCGCACGATCACGTCGTGGAGCAGGAGCAGTGTCACGGCATCGGCATCGTCGTGCCGGGCATGGTCGATCGCAAGACAGGTCGCGTGCTCTACGCCCCGCGTCTCGCGTGGCGTGACGTGCAGCTTCGCGAAGCGGTACAGGCGCAAACCGGACTTCCCGCATTCGTCGAGAGCGCGCCGATCGCGTGCGCGCTCGCGCGGCTTTGGTCGTTCGACGGGGGCGCCCGCAGTGCGTCGCGCGTCGTGAACAATTTCGCGTACGTGAGCGTCTCGGACGGCGTTGGCGTCGGCATCGTGACGCGTGGGGAAGTCATGCGCGGCGAAACGAACACCGCGGGAGAGTTGGGCCACGTCTCGCTCGATCCGAGCGGTCCGGCGTGCGCGTGCGGACGCCATGGATGCTGGGAGGCGTTCTCGTGCAACGCGGCGACGGTCGCGCGCTACGGCGGCGGTGGCCGCGTGTCTGTCGAGGAGATCGTGCGCCGCGCGAAACAGGGCGAAGCATCCGCGGTGGCGACGTTGATCGAGACAGGCCGGCAGATCGGACGCGGACTCGCCGCGGTGATCAACGCGTTCAATCCAAAGCGGATCTATGTCGGCGGTGAGATCACCGCGGCGTGGGAGCTGATCGAGGCGCCGATGCGCGAGCAGCTGGTCGCGGGTACGCTCACCGAAGCGACGCAGCGAACGCCGGTCTACGCGGACGCGAACCCCGGCGAGTATCGGCTGCTCGGCGCGGTGGCGCTGGTCGCGGCGCCGACGTTCGCGGCACCGCGTGTCGCTTGAGCATGAGCAATTTTCACGAAGTCTAGTACGAATTATCCAATTGTAGACGGAAGATACAATATCGTGCTCACTGTCGTGCAGTTTCTGCACGAATTAGAGTACGATATGCGCATCGAGCCCGTACGTCCCCACGCAGCTCCGGAGCCACGCCTTCCGATCGGCTCGAGCGCGCCGACGGTCCCGGCTTACACCGCCGTCGTCATCGACGTCGAGGCCGCCATGCCCGCGCTCGAGTGTTTCGCATGGCTCGCGCAGCGGCGCGGCGACATCGTCCGGCGACGAGTAGCTGACTTGGCAGCGAAGGCGGAGCGCGAAGGAATGACGTCCGCGAATCTCTACCGCGAGCGGCTCGCACTCATTCGGCCGCGACGCGACGATCTCGATACGCTCGCCTCGGAGTACGTCGCGCAGCTGCCGCCTGAAACGGCCTTCACGGTGCGACGACTCAAGTACAAGGGCGTTCGTGTCGTGCTCGTGAGTGCGGGACTGCGTTACGCACTGCTGCGCGTCGGCGCGCGGCTCGAGCTCGATCTCGCGGACATCCACGGAGTCGATGTTCGATTCGACGCACTCGGCGCCTACACCGGGTTCGATGCGCTGTCACCCCTGGCACAAATCGATGGCAAGGGCACGCTCCTCGCGCAGCTCGATCTGGGCGCGTCGCCGCTCGTGCCGAAATCGTTGTCGCAGTTGGCGTCGCTCGCGTAGCAAAACCGAATTGTCATCCTGAGCGAAGCGAAGGACCCCTCAGTCGCCGAGGAGAGCGTTCCGCTTAGAGAGGGGTCCTTCGGGCCTGCGGCCCTCAGGATGACAGTGTTGCAAAGCTCTTTCACCCGAACCACCTCGTCCATGACCTCACTCGCTCCGGAAGGCCTGGCGTCGCATCGACTCGACACGGTTTCGTTCGGCAAGATCGTGCAAATACGCGAAGAGCTGCTGAAGGCCCAGGCCGCGGGAGCGAGAGTCGTTCGATTCGAGTCGGGCGATCCGAGCTTTGCCGTCGCGCCGCACATTCTCGACGCCATGTCGTCCGCGGCGGCCGCGGGCAAGACGCACTACGTCCCCAACGACGGCATTCCGGAGCTGCGCGCCGCGCTCGCCGAAAAACTCGCGCGAAAGAATGCCATCGACGCGGATCAAGGCGACGTGTTCCTGACGAACGGCGCGATGCACGCACTGTACGTCGCGTTCGGCGCGCTGTTGAGCGAAGGCGACGAAGTGATCATCCCCGACCCGATGTGGACCGAAGTCGCCGAGAATATTCGGCTGGCCGGTGGTGCGCCGGTGCGCGTGGTCGTGGATGCGGATGGAGACTACGCGTACGATCCGGCGGCGATCGCGCGCGCGATCACGCCGGCGACGCGCGCCATATTCGTCAACTCGCCGCACAATCCCACCGGAGCGGTGCTGCCGCGTGAATCGTTGGCGGCGATCGTCGAGCTGGCCCGCGAGCACGAGCTGTGGGTCGTATCGGACGAAGCGTACGAGGACGTGATCTACGAACCGGCGGTGCACCATTCGGTTGCGTCGCTGGCCGGCGACTGGGCGGAACGGGTGATCAGTATTTTCTCATTCTCGAAGTCATATGCCATGAGCGGCCTGCGCACCGGCTACATCGTGACGCGCGCGCCCCTCTTGCAGGAACGAATTCAGAAGCTCCTGCGCTGCACGATCAACGGCGTGAACAGCCTGGCGCAGTGGGGCGCGCTTGCCGCCGTCACGGGACCGCAGGACCAGCTGGCGAAGATGCGTGCCGAGTATCTCCTGCGGCGCGACGTGTTGCTGTCGGCGCTGCGCGGGATCGACGGCGTGGACCCGTTCACGCCGCGCGGCGCATTCTACGTGTGGGCCGAGCTCGACGAGACGCTGTACGAACGGTTGCAGGTGCGCGATGCCGGCGAGCTGTCGGCGCGGCTTGCCAGGGCCGGCATCGGCAGCGCGCCGGGCGATGCGTTCGGCGAACACTCGGCCGGCGCCATTCGCTTTGCATACAGTTGCGGCACCGAGATGGTTCGGTCGGGTTCGGAGCTGTTGCGCGCGGCGCTCACGGGCGAGCTGGTCATATAGCTCCACGGGCGGGGGCTCGACTGCCGCGCTGCGCGCCTTCGCTCGGGATGACAACGAGTGCGTCCCACAAGTGCCGGCCCAAGCGGCCCGGGCCGTTTTGCTTGACACCCCCCCGGGCCTT
This sequence comes from Gemmatimonadaceae bacterium, assembly GCA_035606695.1. Lineage (NCBI taxonomy): Bacteria > Pseudomonadati > Gemmatimonadota > Gemmatimonadia > Gemmatimonadales > Gemmatimonadaceae > Gemmatimonadaceae bacterium. The sequence continues at coordinate 61,311 of DATNEW010000017.1, read as the reverse complement.
CCCGACCTTACGACTTCGGGCCCCCGGTCGTCCTACCGATACTATAGAGTCAGGCCCGTCCCCAGCTTCCTCCGCTCCGCATGGCTGCGCCACACCCGACCCCCACGTCCGTCGAACGCATCGGTGATCTCCTCCACAAAGAGGGGCTGATCACCGGCGAACAGCTTGCCAAGGCGTTGCTGGAAGCGAAGCAGACGAACACCCGCGTCGGCTACAACCTCGTCAAGCTCGGCTTCATTCAGGAAGTCGAATTGACGAAGATGCTCGCCAAGCAGCACAAGATGCCGGCCGTGGACCTTTCGCGATTCGAGGTCGACCCAAAAATCGCGAAGATGATCCCGAACGACCTCGCGCAGAAGAACCTGGTCATTCCGCTCAAGCGCGACGGACGCACGCTCACCGTGGCGATGGCCGACCCGGCGAACCTGGGTGTGCTCGAGGATCTCAAGTTCATCACGCGGTACGACATCTTCCCGGTGATCGCGGGCGAGTTCACGCTGCGCAATCTCATCGAGAAGATCTACGGCGCCTCGGACGAACAACAGATGGCGTCGTTGATGGATACCATCGACGAGCTCGGCGACATGGGCGGCGACGTCGAAGTCGTCGAGGAGACGGAAGAAGAAGTTTCGCAGGCGGCGCTCCAGGCGCAGATGGAAGACGCGCCGGTCGTCAAGCTGATCAACGCCATCCTCACCGATGCCGTCAAGCGCGGCGCCTCGGACATTCACTTCGAGTGCTTCGAGCACGACATCCGCGTGCGCTACCGCATCGACGGTGCGTTGCAGGAGATCATGAAGCCGCCCATGAAGCTCAAGGCGGCGTTGATCTCACGCTTTAAGATCATGTCGTCGCTCAACATCGCCGAACGCCGCGTGCCGCAGGACGGCCGTATCAAGCTCAAGATGGGCAACAAGGTGATCGACTTCCGCGTGTCGACGCTGCCCACGCTGTTCGGCGAGAAGATCGTGCTCCGTATTCTCGACAAGGGCAACCTCACCTTCGACCTCGAGAAATTCGGCATTGAGCCGCGTGCCGAGCACGATCTGATGGAAGCGGTGTCGAATCCGTACGGCATGGTGCTCGTCACCGGTCCGACGGGCTCGGGCAAGACGACGACGCTCTACTCGTCGCTGTCGAAGGTGAACACGATCGACGTGAACATCATGACCGCGGAAGATCCCGTGGAGTACAACCTCTACGGCATCAACCAGGTACTGGTGCGCAACGAGATCGGCATGACGTTCGCCGCGGCGCTGAAAGCGTTCCTGCGGCAGGATCCGAACATCATCATGGTCGGCGAGATTCGAGATCTCGAAACCGGCGGCATCGCGATCAAGGCGGCGCTCACGGGCCACATGGTGCTGTCGACGCTACACACCAACTCGGCACCGGAAACGGTGACGCGTCTGCTGGACATGGGCCTCGAGCCGTTCAACGTGGCGTCGGCGCTCAACCTGATTCTCGCGCAGCGGCTGGTGCGGCGCATCTGCTCCAACTGCAAGGTGCAGTACGTACCCGACAAGCTCGAGCTGGACGCGGCCAAGGTGACGCCCGAGACCTCGATGCGCGATCTCCGCTTCACCGAGGAGGCGCTCGTCAACGCGAAAGCGAAAGCCACCAAGGAAGCGGCGCCGTTCCTCGAGACGCTGAGCCTCGACACCAAGGTCAAGGAGCTCGGCTTCTTCAAGGGCAAGGGCTGCGATCAGTGCAACGGCACGGGCATGAAAGGCCGCCAGGGCGTGTACGAGGTCATGGTGATGACGCCGCATTTGCGAAAGCTGGTCATGCAGAATCTGGGCGCCGCCGAGCTCCGCGACGGCGCGATCGAGGAAGGCATGCTGACGCTGCGCATGGACGCGTGGCTCAAGGTGATGAAGGGGATCACCACCACCGAGCAGATGATTCGCGAGACGTCTGCATAATCGTCGTCCTGCGGCGCTTCGCTCAGGCCGACATGACGAGCTTGTCCAACCGAATCGGCAATTCCCGCACGCGCCTTCCGGTCGCGTGATACACCGCATTCGCGATCGACGCCGCCACGCCGGTGATCCCGATCTCTCCGGCGCCCTTCGCGCCGACCGTGCTCACATGCGGGTCGTTCTCGTCGACGAAATGCACGTCGATCGTTCCAACGTCGGCATTCACCGGCACCTGATACTCGGCCAGGTCGGCGTTGAGGTAGCGGCCCGTATGAGGGTCGATATGAGTCTCCTCTAATAGCGCCATGCCGATGCCCCAGATCACGCCGCCGCGAATCTGGCTGCTTGCGGTCTTCTCGTTGAGGATCCGCCCCACACCGTGCGCCGTGACAATCCGCGGCACCCGAATGAGCCCGAGGTCGGGGTCGACGCGCACCTCTGTGAACACGCCGCCGAACGAGTGCATGGAGTATTGCTGCTGCTCCTGACCCGGCCGCGACGTGAGCGTGACCTCGACCGGCTGGCCGCCGTTCTTCGCGATGATCTCGGCGACGCTGTTCGACGCCAATCCGCCCGGCGCGAGCTGTTCGATCTTCTGGCGCAGCGCCATCGCCGTGTCGTGCACCGAGCTGCCCGTGGAGGCCGCCGTCACCGAACCAGTCGACGCGGGATTCTCCGGCATCGTCGTGTCGCCGAGCTCGAAGCGTACCCGATCGACCGGAATGCCCAGCGCGTCGGCCGCGATCTGCGACATCGCGGTGTACGTGCCGCACCCGATTTCCTGCGTGCCGGCGCGCACCCACACGCGGCCGTCGGGCAATAGACGCGCGGTACTCGCCGCCTGCTGACGTCGCGCGGGGTACGTCGCCGTCGCCATGCCGTAGCCGACGAGCCACCGCCCGTCGCGCATCGAACGCGGCACCGGGTTGCGCTTCGACCAGCCGAATGCGTCAGCCGCCACACGATAGCATTCTCGCAACGACTTGCTCGACCACGGCTTTCCGCTCTCCGGATCGCGCTCGGCGTAGTTCTTCAGGCGCAGCTCGATCGGATCCATCTCCAGCGCGTACGCCAGCTCGTCCATCGCACTCTCGAGCGCAAACGTGCCCGTCGATTCGCCGGGCGCGCGTTGAAACGTCGGCGAACCGACGTTGATGCGCACCACGTCATACTGCGTCTGGACGTTCGGGCAGGCGTACAGCATGCGCGTCTGGTTCAGCGCGGGCTCGATCCAGTCCTCGAGCGTCGACGTGTTCGAGGTGCTCGTGTGGCGCGTCGCGATCAACGTTCCGTCACGCGATGCGCCGAGTGAAACATGCTGCACTGTGCGGGGCCGCCCACCGACGGGGCCGAACATCTGACGCCGCGTGAGCACGAGCTTGACGGGCCGCTGCACTTCGCGCGCGGCCATCGCGGCGAGTGGCTCGTGCGACCACGAACCACCTTTGCTGCCGAATCCGCCGCCCGTGAAGTAGGCGATCACCCGCACGTTCTCGGGCGTGATGCCGAACGTCTTCGCGACCGAGTTGCGCACGCTGGTGATGCCTTGCGTGGACTCGTACAACGTCAACGTGTCGCCGTTCCAGGCGGCGATGACGTTGTGCACTTCCATCGGGTTGTGATTCTCGAGCGGCGTTGTATAGGTATTGTCCACCTTTACCGCCGCTTCCGTCCAACTCTTGTCGAAGTCTCCGCGAGCGTACGTGCGCTCGCCGCCGAGTGGATGGACCTGATCGGGCGGATTCTTCGGCGCGGTGTCCATGTCGAGCACCGCCTGCTCTTCGTCGTATCGCACCCGCACCATGTGCGAGGCCGCCGTCGCGTGTTCGAACGTGTCGGCGATCGCCAGGCCAATCGGCTGGCCATTGTAATGAACGTCGCGGTCCTGCAGCAGCGTCGGACGACGCATGGTCGCCGCGCCGGCGCCGGGCAACTTCGGCGCGTTGAACGGCGTGATGATCTTGATCACGCCGGGCGCGCGCTCCGCCGCCGACGTGTCGAATGCCGCCACGCGCCCTTTGGCGATGGTGCTCGTGATCATCACCGCATGCACGAGGTTCGGTATCGCAAACTCGGCCGCGTACTTCGCGCCGCCGGTGACTTTGAGACGTCCGTCAACTCTGTCCAATGGCTGGCCGAGACTCATGCCGACACCTCCGTCAGTGCGCGCACGAGCGTGCGTTTGGCTAATTCCACTTTGAACGCGTTGTCCTTGTGCGGCTTCGCACCGGCGAGGGCGGCGTTCGCTGCCGCGCGGAATGTCGCGGCGGATGCGGGCTTGCCGATGAGCGCATGCTCTGCTTCGCGCGAGCGCCACGGCTTCGTTGCGATGCCGCCAAGCGCGACGCGTGCATCGCGCACCGTGCCATTCTGCACGTCGAGCGCGACGGCAGCCGCGGCCAGCGCGAACGCGAAGCTCGCGCGATCGCGCACCTTCAAATACATCGACCGCCGCGCGAACGATATCGCCGGCAGATCGAAACCCGTGATCACGTCGCCAGGCGCGAGCACCGTTTCGCGCTCGGGATGCGCGCCGGGCAACACGTGCAGCGTCGAGAAGGGAAGCGTGCGGTCGCCATGGACACCGCGCACGCGCACCGTGGCGTCGAGCGCGGCGAGCGCCACCGCGAAATCCGACGGGTGCGTCGCGATGCAATGCTCGCTCGTCCCGAGAATGGCATGTTGGCGGTTGAAGCCGCGAATCCCGGAGCAGCCGCTGCCAGGCGCGCGCTTGTTGCATGCGCTCGCGGTATCGCGGAAGTACACGCAACGGGTGCGCTGAAGCACATTGCCGCCCATCGTCGCCATGTTGCGCACCTGTCCCGACGCGGCGAGCAGCAGCGACTGACTCACGAGCGGGTACCGCTCCCGCACGCGCGTGTCCCACGCGACGTCGCTCATGTGCGCGAGTCCGCCGAGTCGCAGTCCGCCGTTCGGCAGATCGCTCACCGACGCGAGCGATGCATCGCGCCGCACGAGCGGATTGAGATCGACGACGCGCGCCGGCCGCTCGACGTCGAGCTTCATGAGATCGATGAGCGTCGTTCCGCCGGCAACGAACCGTGCCGCGGTTGTCGAGCCCGCGCGGACGGCGGAATCAAGATCGGCGGCGGTGACGTATTCGAAATCGATCATTGCGACGCCCTCCGCTGCCGCACGTCCTGAATGGCGGCGACGATGCCGACATAGGCGCCGCAACGGCAGATGTTCCCGCTCATCGCTTCGCGCACGTCGTCGTCGTTCGGTCCCCACGGCTCGGCGAGCATCGCCGTCGCCGACATGATCTGTCCCGATGTGCAGTAGCCGCACTGAAAGCCGTCGTGCGTGATGAACGCTTGCTGCATGGGATGCAGCTCGTCGCCCTCGGCGAGACCTTCGATCGTCGTGATGCGCTTGCCCTGCTGCATCATCGCGAGCGTGAGACAGGAGAGCGTGCGGCGGCCGTCCACGTGCACGGTGCACGCGCCGCACTGGCCGTGATCGCACCCCTTCTTCGTCCCGGTGAGCGCGGCGTACTCGCGCAATGCATCGAGCAGCGTCACACGTGGCTCGAGCGTGAGCGCGACGTCGCGTCCGTTGACGTTGAGCGTCACGTCGCGCGCGGTCGACGTCATCACCGCGGCGGCGCGTTCGGCGCGTGCGAACTTGGGCTCGAGCGTCAGCGTGATCGCGGCGCCGAGCACCGTGGCCACGAACTCGCGACGCGACCATTGGCCGCGCGCCGAAACCGGCGCGATCGCCGCGCTGATCGAGCGGCCGAGCGTGACGTCGTCGAGCGGGTCGCCGACATGTCGCCAGCGAACGAGGCCGTCCGCATCGATCACGAACACGGCCGCTTCGCCCTCGACGCCGAATGCGCGCGCTGCCGACGCTTCGCCGTCGAGCACGGGAATCGAGACGTCGTCATCGCCGAACGCGAGCGAGCGCCACGGTCCATCGCCGCCGACGCTCACCAGTCGCGCGGCCGCGACACCGGGCAGATGGGCAATGAGGCGGTTGTACGCGTCCACGTGCGCCTGGCGAGCGGGATCCCAGCCCGGCGGATGGAAAACGAGCAGCAGCGGCGAGCCGCGAAATTCAGAGAGTCGTCGGGATTCGCCGGCCGCCGTGACGAGCGTGAAATCGGGCGGCTGCTGTCCCATGGAGAGAACGGGCATCGGCAGTCAGTTCGCGTGGTTGACGAAACGCGACCTGGCGCCGCAAAAGGCGTGCTTCGCCCATCAAAGGACGGCGGCTGTCTCTCGAAATTGAAAGCCGCGCAGATGGCGTTGAATCGCCGCGAAGTCGCGCACGTTCTCCGTCACGAGGATCGCCTCGGCTTCGCGGCACGATGCGGCAAGCAGCGCATCGTTGACGAGCGAGGGCGGCCCGTCCGCCAGGCGTCGTCGTTCGCGCGTGGCGAGATCCGACAACACTCGGCCCGCCTGCGTGTATGCGTCGAACGACGGCACGATGAGGCGATCGCGCGATTGATACGGCGCAATGAACGCCTCGAGCGCGGCCCGTTGTCTCGGGTCATTCGCGCCGGCGCGCAACTCCAGCGCGACGACCGCGTGCAGACGCAGTCCGTTGCCGGCGCGCACGCGGAAGCGCTTGAGCGCCCCGAGCCGCTCAGGGTCTCGGAGCGCCGTGATGTAGACGTTGGTGTCGAGCGCGTAAAGCCCGCTCACGTCCGGTTAATTTCGGGAAATGCCGGTGTCACCGCTCGGCGACGCGGCGACGGCGCGCCGCGGCGTTGCCGGCGAACACGTCGTCGAGGCCGCCGAGCGAGGCCAAACGGTCGAGCGCGGCGAACTCATCGCCGAGCGCGACGATGTAGTCGAGCGCGAGGTCGACGGTTTCCGTATCGTTGCGCGCACCGAGCACGCGCTTGGCGGCGTCGAGCTTGGCCGCGTCCATATCCATGTTCTTGCGGACGCGGCCGGCTTTGTAGGTGGCGGGATTCTCAGTCATGTCAGTACAGAAAATAAGTTGACAAAATATGTACGAATCGTCCAGGAATGTCAACTTTGTCGGTCGCCATTCCCCGCAGGCCTTCGGGGCGCGCCGACGGTCAGCTTCCCCTTGGCTGGGTTCGCCATTCGTTGACCGATGGGCTCGTAGATCGTCTGTATAAGTCAGTTATCCCATCTCGCTCAGGTCAGCACCGACTTCGATGACCGCTCCTACCGCAACACCTCCCTCCGTCGCGCCGCAGTCGCTCAACCTCCGGGTGCTCCTGGAGGAGATGATCGAGCGTGGCGCGTCCGATCTGCACGTCACTGCCGGCGAGCGCCCCATGCTTCGCGTGGACGGCGACATGACCCGGTCGTCCATCGATTACGTGATGCAGCCCAAGGACACGCTGCAGCTCGCGTATTCGGTGTTGACCGAGAATCAGAAAAAGCGCTTCGAGATGGAGGATGAGCTCGATTTCTCGTTCGGCATTCAGAACCTGGCGCGCTTCCGCGGCAACTGCTTCAAGCAGCGCGGCTGCGTCGCGATGGTCATTCGTCAGATCCCCTTCAACATCAAGACGTTCGAGCAGCTCAACCTCCCGAAGGTGTTGAGCGATCTCGCCGATCGTCCGCGCGGGTTGATTCTCGTCACGGGCCCGACGGGCTCGGGCAAGTCGACGACGCTCGCCGCGATGCTCGACAAGATCAACAAGGAAGTGAAGGGGCACATGATCACGATCGAGGATCCGATCGAGTTCATTCACAAGCACCAGAGCTGCATCGTCAACCAGCGCGAGGTCGGCAGCGACACCAAGAGCTTCAACGCGGCCCTCAAGTACGCGCTGCGGCAGGACCCGGACATCGTGCTGATCGGCGAAATGAGAGATCTCGAAACGATCTCCGCCGGTCTCACCATCGCCGAGACGGGCCACTTGGCCTTCGCGACGCTCCACACGAACAGCGCGGCCGAGGCAATCAACCGCATCATCGACGTGTTCCCGAGCCACCAGCAGTCGCAGGTGCGCGCGCAGCTCGCCTTCTGTCTCGAGGGCGTGGTGACGCAGACGCTGCTGCCGAAGGTCGGCGGCAAGGGCCGCGCGATGGCGGCGGAGATCCTCGTCGTGACGCCGGCGATTCGCGCCCTCATTCGCGACGACAAGATCCACCAGATCTACTCGATGATGCAGTCCGGCAAGAAGTACGGCATGCAGACGATGAACGACGCGCTGTATCAGCTCTACATGAGCAAGACGGTGGCGTTCGAGGACTGCATGCGCGCCAGCCACGACGGAGCGGAGCTCATGCGCATGTGCGGCATGACGCCGGAAGAGAAGGGCGCGCCGGCGAAGCGCTAGTCGCCGTCGTTCCGCGTTTCGGAACGCCGCTCTCGTCGTAGTCGATCCAGCAGGCGGTCGGTTTCCACCGGGTCGATGCCGCTGCGTCCGAGCGCGTAGCGAGCCATGCCGAGCGCGAGCTCTCGCTCGCCCATCACCGCGGTGCCGACGCGCCGCTCCTCGAGCCACTGCTGCTCGGCGGCGCTGTGCGTGCGCACGACGATGTCCATCGATGGGTTGAACGATCGCGCGAGATCGACCATCGCTCGCGTTTGATACGCGCCGGGCGCCGCGATGACGAGGATGCGCGCGGTCGCGATGCCCGCGTGCTCGAGCACCGTCCGCCGGCTCGCGTCCCCGAAGATCGCGTCGATGCCGCGGCGGCGAAGATCCTCGACCGCCAACCGGTCGCTCTCGATGACGACGAACGGAATCGACTCGGCGCGCAGCGCTTCGCCGATCGTCGCGCCGACGCGGCCATAACCGACGAGCACGACGTGTCCGGTGACATCGGCCTCGTCGGCGACCGGGTTTGCGTCGCGCAACTCGCGATGCTCGAGCAGGCGAGCGGCGCGAGGGTGCGCGTTCAGCCACGTGACGGTTGGCTTGGCCGCCGCGAACAGGAGCGGGTTCACGATGATCGACACGATCGCCGCGCCGAGGATGAGACTCTGCCCCTCGGCGGGCAGCAGTCCGGTCGCGAGTCCGAGCGTCGCGAGAATGAATGAAAATTCGCCGATCTGCGAGATGCCCGCGGAAACCTTGAGCGCGGTCGCGACGGGATAGCGGAAGCGAAGGACGAGTGCGAATGAGATGATCGCTTTCGCAACGACGGCGATCAGGGTGGCGACGAGCAGAGCGAGCGGCCGCTCGACGACGACGCGTGGGTCGAACACCATGCCGACCGAGACGAAGAACAGCACCGCGAACGCATCTTGAAGCGGAAGCGCTTCGGCCGCGGCCTGGTGGCTGAGATCCGATTCGGCGATCACGACGCCGGCCAGGAATGCGCCGAGCGCGAAGGACACGCCGAACAGCGATGCGGCGCCGAACGCGATGCAGAACGCGGTGGCGAGCACCGACAAGGTGAAGAGCTCTCGCGATCCGGTGCGCGCAACGGAGGCGAGAAGCCGCGGGATGAAGCGCGTTCCAGCGAACAGCATGATCACGACGAAGACCGCGACCTTCGCGAGCGTGATCGCCAGCGATTTCGCGATCGCGCCCGATCCCCCGGCGCCGTGTCCTGCGCCGGCGAGCGCAGGGAGGAGCACCAGGACGACTACCATCGTCAAATCCTCGACGACGAGCCAACCGACGGCGATGCGTCCTTCGGTCGAGGTGAGCAGTCCGCGTTCTTCGAGTGCGCGAAGAAGCACGATCGTGCTGGCAACGGATAAGGCGAGACCGAACACGGCGCTCGCGCCGAGACTCCAGCCCCATGCGTGGGCCACGAGCATCGAGAGTGCGGTGACGAGCGCGATGCGTAGGAGCGCTCCGGGCACCGCGACGTGCCAGACCGCGAGCAGGTCGCGGATGGAGAAATGCATTCCGACGCCGAACATGAGCAGGATGACGCCGACTTCCGCGAGCTGCGAGGCGAGACTGGCGTCGGCAACGAAACCCGGCGAGAACGGCCCGACGAGGATCCCCGCGGTGAGGTAGCCGACGATCGCGGGAACGCGGATCCGGGTCGCGATGAAGCCGAAGACGAAGGCCAAACCGAGCCCGGCGGTGATGGTCGCGATGAGCGCCGTTTCCTGATGCATGCAGGGAATTACGCGTGGTGGGGAAGCGTGATCCACATCACCGGCAGCTTGGGCGGCCGCGAAAGGCGCCAAACGCGGTTTCGGCGGGTTCCGGCTTCGTAATTCTTCGTAATCTTTGGCCCGGTCGGATCGTCTTCAGAGGGAGCAAAGAGGGGCGAAGAGGGGCAGAGGGGCAAAGAGGGGCAACGCCGCCCGCGGACCATTCATCCGACGAACGAGCTGTCACGCATGCCGCAATTCACGTATACCGCGCGCGCCGTCAATGGCGACCTGAAGCAAGCGACCATGGACGCGCCGAATCGCGACGAGGTCATCAAGCAGCTTCGCCAGCAAAAGTTGAACGTCATCAAGATCGACGAAGGCTCGTCGACGCCGAAGAAGCGGTTGGGGTCGATCAAGATGCGCGACATCGTGATCTTCACCCGCCAGTTCTCGACGATGATCAACTCGGGACTGCCGCTGGTGCAGGCGCTGGACATTCTCGCGCAGCAGAGCGAGAACCCGGCGCTGAAAGCCGTGACGCGCCAGGTGGTGTTCGACGTCGAGTCGGGCAACACGGTCGCCGACGCGCTGCGCAAGCATCCCAAGGCGTTCAGCGAGCTGTACGTGAACATGGTCGCGGCGGGCGAGGCGGGCGGTATTCTCGACACCATCCTCATGCGTCTGGCCGTGTTCATGGAAAAGAACGACGCGCTCGTTCGCAAGGTGAAGGGTGCGATGATTTACCCGGGCGTCATCATGAGTGTGGCGGCGATCGCGATCACCGTGCTGCTCGTGTTCGTGATCCCGACGTTCGAGACGATGTTCTCGAGCGCGAACATTCCGCTGCCGATGCCGACGCGCATCGTGATCAACCTGTCGCGGGGCCTCAAGAGCTACTGGTACCTGCTCGTTGGCGCGATCGTGGCCGGCGTGGTGAGCCTCAAGCGCTTCTACGCGACGCCGAACGGCAAGCTGACGATCGATCGCCTGTTGCTCAAGGCGCCGATCCTGGGCGACGTGCTCCGCAAGTCCGCCGTGTCGCGCTTCACGCGCACGCTCGGCACGCTGATCTCCTCGGGCGTCAGCATTCTCGACGGCCTCGAGATCACGGCCAAGACGTCGGGCAACCGGGTGATTCAGGATGCGATCATGGAATCGCGCGCGTCGATCGCGGGCGGCGAGACGATCGCGGCGCCGTTAAAGAAGTCTCAAGTGTTCCCGCCGATGGTCATCTCGATGATCTCGGTCGGCGAGCAGACGGGCGGCCTTGATGAAATGCTCACGAAGATCGCGGACTTCTATGATGAAGAGGTCGATGCGGCCGTGGGCGGGTTGCTCGCGATGATGGAGCCGCTGATGATCGTGTTCCTCGGCGTCGTGGTCGGTGGCATGGTGGTGGCGATGTATCTGCCGATCTTCGACATGGTGAACGCGGCGGGGTAAGCGTCATCCCGAGCGAAGCGAGGGATCTAACGTCACGAGAGAGGGGCATTCGGCGTTACGCCGAATGCCCTTTTTGCCGAATGAGCCGCGGTTACGTCGTCACAATGGCCCGGCACCAATCCTCGTCGATGAAGGTCGCTACGTATGAGCAAACTCGAATCGACGCTCGCTGATGCGGATATGCAGGGCGCACCGCGCGCCACGGCGTACGAAATGCGCGTCGTGGTTTCCGGAAACCGATGTCCCAACGATGGTCCTCTGCAAGGCTCGGTTCACATGAAACAGATGAAACAGATCTTCAATCGTGCCGCGGTGCTACTCGTCGTCACGGCGTGCGTCGGCAAGCCTGACGCGCCGGCGATTCAACTGACCGACGTCGGTTTCGTCCTGCACTTGCCCCCGGCGATGCAGCAGGCGCTCGACGCCACGGCACCGGGCTTTCAGCCGGTGCGTGCGACGAACTTTCGGTCCGATGTGAGCCAAGCCGCGGTCGCTGGCGGCGGAGGCCCTCCCGCACTCTCGGCCACCGTTGGCGACTTCGATCACGACGGGACGGTTGACGCGGCCGTCGAAGGAGCCGCGCCGGGCGACTCGGCCCTTCGTGTATTCGTAATTCTCAACGGGGCAACGCCGAGGGCGATTGAGGTGGCGAGGTTCGCGAGCTATGACGCCGATGCGGTCGGCATTTATCTCACCGGTGTGACCGGCGGAGCGACCGGCGCGTTCGAGGTGGTCAGCTATCCCGATTCGTCGACGCTGTTTCGATACGAGAACGGAAAGTTTCAGGGCTCGAAGATCGGGAGTTGAGGAAAGGACGCGCGCACGTAGATACAACCGCGATGCGCTCTTCAACGGCCGCGCATCTATCAGCCCTCACTCGCGAGCGCACGTACCGGGTCGATGTGCGCCGCACGCCGCGCCGGGATGTAGCCCCCGATAGCGACGCCCAGGAGCAAAGCAGCGGCCGCGCCGGCGAGCGCCGCAGGGTCACCGCGCCGAACCTCGAACAGCTCCGAGGTGAGGAATCCAGTCCCAACAAGCGTCAACACGCCTCCGAGTGCGACCCCAACGAGCGCGACCCGGACCGAGTTCGCCAGAGCAAATCGGACGACGTCGGCGCGCGTTGCGCCGAGCGCGATGCGAATGCCAAGCTCGCGAGTCTGCGCCCGGACGACAAATGCAACGACGCCGTACACTCCGACACTCGCGAGAAAGAGCGCGAGCGCCGCGAAGACGGCGAGCACGAACGCCTCGACCCTCGGGCGACTGAGCGGTCCGGCGAGCACGTCGTCCATTGTTTGTGCGCGCCAGAGCACAATGTCGTGGTCGCTCGCCGCCGCCGCGCGACGCAGATCGGGAAGCAGAGTCGCAAGCTCGCCGCGCGACCGCACTGCGAAAATTCCCTGCTGGAAGGCTTGTGGATATGACAACAGCACGGTCGGCGTTGGGGTACGCAGCGAGCGATAGTTGAGTGGCTTGATAACACCCACCACGGTACGCCATGCGGTGTCGCCCGCGCTGGTGGTGCCCGCGAATCGCAGCTGCTTACCCAGCGCGTTCTCTCCCGGCCAGTACTGGTTTGCCAGGTCCGAAGTCACTACCGCGACGTCGGGTGTCCCCAGACGATCGGCCGCGCTGATGCCGCGTCCGCGGACGACCGAGGCATCAAATGCTTTCGAGAACTCCGGGCCGACGGCGTCCCAAGACACGTACGGCGCGTCGGCGCTGCTGAGCGCCGGCCGATCGCGCACGTCGAAGCGTGCGGCGAATACGTTCGATCCCGTGAACGGCCACGCGAGCACTGGTGTGATCGCGACGACGCCAGGCACCGACCTCATTTGACGTTGCGCCGCGTCGAAGGCGTCGTTGAACTGTTGCGGCGTGCCATACTTGTGAAAGGGTGCCGTAATCTGTACGATCGAAAGATGCGTGGGATCGTATCCGAGGTTCGCGTCTTCGAGGTGCACTAAGCTTCGCAGCAGCAGTCCCGCGCCCGCGAGCAGCACCAGCGCGAGCGCCAGCTGCGCCGCGACGAGTGCGGAGCGAACGGAGCGCGCATGACGGGAATCGGTCCCCGCACGGCTGTCGGAACGCAACGCTTCGATCGCCGGGCTGGCCGACGACACAGCCGGCAATACACCAGAGAGAAGGAGCGCCATCGTCGTCGCGACCGTTGCCACAGCCAGCGCCGCGGGCGACAACGCAACCTCGTCGATGCGCGGAACCCCGGCCGGCGCCACGGCTATGAGAATCCGGAGCAGCAGCTCCGCAACGCATGCTCCGAGGACGGCACCGGCGAGTGCGAGGACGCTGACCTCAACGGTGAGCTGGAGTGCGAGGCGCCGCGAGCTCGCGCCGAGCGCGCGACGAACGGCCATCTCGCGTGCCCGCGCAGTCGAGCGAACCAGCATGAGGTTGCTCACGTTGACACACGCAATGAGCAGCAGTCCCACGACGGCAGCAACGAGCACCGTGAGCCCCCGCCGCGCCGATCCAATGATGACTTCCGACAACGGTTGCACGACGGCATCGCTTGCCACGAGCGAGCGCGCGCCGAGGCTCGTGGGAAACGCTCGCGCGTCGTTGCGAATGAACACCGCGAGCTCGGCGCGGGCCGCGTTCGGCGTCGTGCGATCGCGCAGTCGACCGACGAGATCGACGGCCGGGTACTTCGTCGGGACGATCGGCAGCCAGTAGTCGGCGCCATTCGGGTACTCGAGGCCGGCAGGCGCGACCCCGACGATGGTCGCCGTCATCTCGCGATTCAGAATTGTCACACGGCGTCCAACTGCTGTTCGGTCGCCGCCAAATTCAGATCGCCAATATCGCTCGCTGATCACGATGACCGGCTCCGCACCGATCACATCGTCCTCGCGGCGCAGCAGTCGGCCGCGAACCGGAATGGCGCCGAGCACCGCGAAGAAGTTTCCGGTGACGACGGCCTCGCGTGCGTGACGCGTCACGTCGCGATCCTGTAGGGGCACCAAACTGGTGCCGTAGTGGGCGAAGCCGGCGACGTCCGCCAGTGTCGTGGTCGAACGCCGAAAGCGTTCGTATCGATCGAGGATCGTTGGAACTTCCGTCGCGGCACCGGGTGCGGTTGCCCACAGCGCAACCACCCGATCCTGCGCGCGGATCGGCAGTGGCCGAATCAAAACGGTGTCCGCAACGGAAAAGACGGCGGAGGTGGCGGCGATCCCGAGGCCGAGCGTCGCGATAGTCGTCACGCTGAACGCAGGTGCGCGGCGAAGCGCCCGCAGAATGATGCGCAGATCCTCAGCCAGTGATTGCACCGCATCCCTCCAGGTGTTGTACCGATGAACGGCACGATCGTGCGCGTAGAGCGCGCGCTCAACGGCGACCAGGTCGCCGAATCGTTCGCGGGCCAGCTGTTCCGCCGCGGCGCGTGTTGCACCGCGGCACTCGTACTGAGAGATGAGCGATTCGAGATGAAAACGCAGCTCATCATCGATGTCGCCGTCGATGTCGCGGCCCCAAAAGCGCGCATAACGTCGCGATGCGCTCATTGCTTGCCTCTCAGCTGAGCGCTGGTGCCGCGCGCATGACGCGCGTCATCGCGCGCGAGAACCGGTGCCACGCCGCGGCTTCATTGCGCAGATACGCGCGCCCTGCAGTCGTCAACCGGTAGTAACGGGCGCGTCGGTTGTTCTCCGACAACCCCCAATCCGAGCTGACATATCGCTTGTCCTCGAGGCGGCGGAGGGCGGGATAGAGCGACCCTTCTTCAACGCGCAGTGCGTCGTCCGTCGTTTTCTCGATCCAGCGAGCGATGCCATAGCCGTGGGCCGATTCAGCGAGGAGAGCCTTCAGAATCAGTACCTGCAGCGTGCCTTGCAGTAGATCGCTAGACTCGATCGGCAATTTACCCTCTCCCTGTCACGTCTATGGGAGAGCTAATATGAGGCCGCGCATGCCGCAAGAGACCGGCACGACAATGTGAGCATCTTCATCTCGGGTAAGGCACCGGGCAACGGGAACGTTGTCATCCAGGACGGCGCATACTACGGGCAAAAGGTCACGGTGAGCCTGACGAGAACCGTCACGTGCTCGGACGACAGCAGCGGCCCGGTCCTCAGCGGCCAAGTTCTAGCGCAAGGAAGGGTTCGGGACGATCTCGCTGGACACCTGAGGATGAGCGGTTGTCGCTCGGCGTAGCGCTCGTGGCGGTACGCTTCGCCAAGCGCCATCTTCCGGCTCGAACCCAACCGAGTCGCTCGCGATGCTCCACCGAACTGTTCGTCTATTCCGGCTCACCGTGCTGGCGCCATTGTTCGCCAGCACGGGAATGCCGTTGCTGGCACAGGCGCCGGCTGCCGACCGCGCGCTCCTTACCGAGATCCGTCGCATTCGCGCGATCGACAATCACTCGCACCCGCCGAAGCTCGTGGCGGCGGGCGAGAAGGATGATGAGTTCGACGCCTTGCCGTGCGATCCGCTCGAGCCCACCGCGCCCGGGCTGATGACACGACCGGAAAACCCGCAGTATCTCGCGGCCTGGAAAGATCTGTGGGGCTACCGCTACGACGATCGCACACCGCAGCACGTACGTGAAGTCATCGCCGCCAAAGCGCGCGCGCACGCCGCGCATGGCGACGACTATCCCGCATGGATACTCGGCCGCATCGGGATCGACATGGAATTGTCCAACCGCGTGGCGATGGGCCGCGGATTGAACGATGCGCATCATCGCTGGGTGCCGTTCGACGACGCGTTGCTCTTTCCGCTCGACAACAGCCCGCTGGCCGCGCAGACGCCCGATCGCAAGTTCTTTTTCTCGCGCGAGGACATGCTGCGCGGCCGGTACATGCGTGACATCGGCGCCGGCGCGCTCCCCGCGACGCTCGCCGATTACGTGCATCGCGTCGTGACGCCCGTGCTCGAACGACAGAAGCAGCAGGGCGCCGTCGCGATCAAGTTCGAGGTCGCGTATTTGCGTTCACTCGATTTCGCCGCGGCCGGCGAGCGTGATGCGGCCGCCGTGTACGAGCGATACGCGCGCGGCGGCGCGCCCGACACCGTCGAGTACCGCCATTTACAGGACTATCTCTTTCGATACGTCGCACGCGAAGCGGGGCGGCTCGGACTTCCGGTGCACATCCACACCGGCGCGGGGTGTGGCGGCTATTTCTATCTTGGTGGCGCGAACCCGTTGCTGCTCGAGCCGGCGCTCAACGATGCGAGCCTTCGCGGCACGACGTTCGTGCTGCTCCACGCCGGCGCGGTCGCGTACACGCAGTCGATCGGCTATCTCACGATGAAGCCGAACGTCTACGCCGACCTCTCACAGCTCACGTGGATGGAGTCGCCGGAACATCTCGCGGCGTCGCTGCGCAATTGGCTGGAATGGTATCCCGAGAAAATTCTATTCGGCACCGATCTCTACCCGAACACGCCTGAGATCGACTGGGAGGAGGTCGGGTGGCAGGCGAATGACACGGCGCGCCGCGCATTGGCCATTGCGCTCACCGGTATGATGCGCGACGGTGAGGTCACGCGGACGCAAGCGCTCGTCATCGCGCACGACGTGCTGCACGACAACGCCGCGAAGCTGTACGGCTTCGCGCGCTAATCCGCGCGAAGGGCGGTCATTGGATCAACTCTGGCTGCCCTCCGCGCGGGTCCGTACGCCGTTGCAATCACGAGCGCGGTAAGCAGCGCGGATGCGGCGAAGAGCAGTCTGCCGTCGTACGGGTTGACACCCACCAGGAACACGGCGAGCCACTTGCCGCTGAGCAACGCGAGCGCGGCGCCGATCGCGATACCGATCGCCGCGACACGAAGCGCGTCGACCACGACGCGCCGGCGCACGTCGTGCGCGGCTTCGCCCAGCGCCATGCGAATGCCAATTTCGATCGTGCGACGACTGACCGAGTACGCCACGACGCCATAAATCCCGATCACCGCGAGCGCGAGTGCCAGCGCACCGAGCGTCGCCATCAGCGCGGCGCGAAAGCGCTGCGCACCGAGCGATCGCGCGACGCGCTGATCCATGGTCGCGATGTCGGTGAGCGCGACCGTCGGGTCGATGGCGCGAAGCGCCGTGCGCGCCCCGGCGATGATCACCTTCTCCGAGGCGGTGGTACGTATCACCACGTAACGCCACCGCCGAGGTGCCTGCGTCGCCGGCACGTACAACACGGGCCCCATCTCGTCAGAGAGCGACTCGAGATGAGTCGACGCAAGGACGCCGACCACGCGCCAATGTGGTTGCCCGTTCCAGTTGATCCGTTGGCCGATGGGATCGCGCCCCGGGTACATGCGTCGCGCCGCCTCCGCGTTCAACATCACTACATGTTCAGCGCTCGAATCATCCTGGGCGGTGAACGATCGACCGCGCAGCAGCGGAATTCCCAATGCGCGCTCGAAGCCGGGGGCATCGACGGAGATGAAGGCCTGCGGGTTCTTCGCGCCTTGATCGCCCCGATCCTCCTGAATGAACGTATCGAGGAAGCAGCACCCGCCGAACGGCAGCAGCGTCGTCGTCGAGACCGACGTCACACCAGGAAGCGCGCGCAGCGCCGTCGTTACCTCGCTGTAGTAGTGCTCGATGGCGGCGCCGGAAAAGTGGCGTTCTCTCGACGGGTAGGTGTGAAACGTGAGCGTGTGCCGTGAATCGAATCCAGGATCGACGCGCTCGAGGCGCCAGAACGTCTGGCCGAGCAATCCGGCGGAAAAGAGCAGCGCGAGCGAACCCGCGACTTGCATCACGATCAAGACGCGACCGGTCCGCCGTTCGCCGCGGTGCCCGCTCGATCGGCTGCCGCCGCGCAGATCGTCCGTCAAATTCGGCCGCACGATGCGACGCGCGGTGGGGATCGCCGAACAGACTGCCGCCGCGACCGTGACGATGACGGCCACGAACACGACGGGCATGCCGATTCCAATCTCGTCGGCGCGGGGCAGTGCGTCGGGATAGATCGCGACCAGGAAGTGCGTCAGCACCGGAGCGATCAGGAGTCCAAGGACGCCGCCAATGGCCGCGAGTACGAGGCTCTCCGTGAAGACCTGCCGGCGCACGCGCGACGGCGTACCACCCAGTGCCGAGCGCAGCGCGAATTCGCGAGTGCGGGCTTGAGCGCGCCCGAGGACGAGGTTCGCGATGTTGATGCACGCGATGAGCAGCACCGCCGCGATCGCCGCGGCGAGCAGCTCGAGCATTGGCCGCACCGAGCCGACCACCGCTTCACGAAGGGGGACGATGCGCGCCGACAAATCATGATTAGAGTTCGCGAATTGCACGGCCAGCAACGCCGCGACCGATGCGAGATCTCGCTGCGCCTGCTGGAATGACGCGTGCGGCTTGAGCTTCGCGGCCGCGGTCGCCCACAGCGCGCCGCGATTCTTACGAAACGAGGTCGACAGGATGCCGAGCGGCAGCAGCAAGTCCACCGACTCGCGCGGGAAGACATAGCTGTCTTCGGCCAGTACACCGACGACGGTCACCGGCTCGTTGTCGATGCGGATGGTGCGCCCGACGAGCGCTCGATCGCCGCCGAACTCGCGCATCCAGAAGTCGTACGACAACACCGCTACCTTCGGCGCGCTCGACGAGGAATCCGTCGCGGTGAGCAGCCGGCCAAGCGCCGGTCGCAGCGCGAACACGCGCGCGTACGCGTCATCGACCTCGAGGGCGCGCGGGTTCTGCGGGTCTACGCCGTGCTGCAGAGTCACGTCACCGCGCGCGAACAGCGTGATGTCGGAGAAGTCCGGCACCAGCCGCCGAAAATCCATTGCGTCGGGATACGCGACCGTCGGCGCGACCTGCTGGCCGCGAACGACCGTCTCCAGCTGAACGACGCGATCCGACTCAGGAAAGGGAAGCGGGCGCAGAAGCACACCCTCGGTCGCACTGAACACGGCGACCGTCGCCGCGATGCCCAACGTCATCGTCGAAACGATTGCGATTGATGCAAGTGGGCTGCGCCGGCTCAGACGAAGCGCGTAGCGGACGTCGACCATGGCGTCGGACCAGCGCGCTCGTGAGGTCGGAGCGTCAGACGCATCGCGCCGGCTCAGACGACGTGCAACGAGCGGCACAATCGAGCGGACGGCTTCGCCCCAATACCACGCGCGCGCCGCGCGGATACCGTCGCGGTGCACTCGTTCGTCGAACGCGTCACGGAAATCCGAGAGCACGAAGCGGCGATCGTTCGCCGGCGATGCGATCGCCACCAGCCATTCGGCGATCCGCGGCGGAGCCGCCGTGTCGGCGCGTGTCATGTCTTCGCTCCGAGCTCGAGGCCTTCGATCATGCGCGCGACGGCGACGGTAGACTGACGCAACGCGCGCGTGCCGGCCGGTGTGATGCGTACGTACTTCCGCGCCCTGCCGCCGGGGATGGGGAGTGGGTCGGACACGTGAAAGACGACGAATCCCTTGTCGGCGAGTCGGCCTGCGGCGGCGTGAATTGCGCCGAGCGATGCCGGGCGTTTCGCGCGCTGCTCGATGTCTTTCTTGATGGTGACCGCGTACGCCTCGGCGCCGAGCCGGAGGAGTGCCGCAAGCACGAGGAGCTCGAACTCTCCGAGGAATTGGCCTTTGGGCATGGCGAGATGATATACAAACGCGAAGAAATAGACAAGAGGGAGCGACCCAACCCTTTCAGCCTGACGGCTGTCCCATGAACGTGGGAGGACGGTCCTTGCGACTCAAATTAAACAAAGTTTAGTTCACGCATGGCGAAAGGCGACTATCTGGGCGAGTTCGAGCACCTCGTGCTCCTTGCGATCGTCCGTGCTGGTGGACAGGCCGGCGGTGCGGACATTCACGGCGAGATCGAACGGGCGTCGCGGCGCGGCGCGTCGCTGCCCGCGGTCTACGTCACGCTCGGACGTCTCGAGCAAAAAGGCTTCGTTCGAACGGCCGACGTCGTCCCGCAGGAAGAGGGCGGCGGACGACCGCGACGCTTGTTCGAGGTCACGCGCGCGGGAACGACGGCGATGCGCGCCACCCGGCAAGTTCTCGAGCGCATGTGGCTCGATGCACCGGCGGTCGCGCGTCCACGCCGATGACACGCACACCGTCGTCGCACGCGCCGCCACGAGCCGCCGAGCTGCTGCTGCGCATCCTGCTGCCGCGAACGATACGTGAGGTGCTGCTGGCCGATCTTGCCGAAGCGTACGCGAGGCCGGGTCGCCGCCAACGCGTGGCCTGGTACTGGGGCCAGGCCGCGAGGGCGTGCTGGCCGCCGACGTTGCTGGCGCTCTACGCCCAAGAACGCTCATCGGAAGAGAGAATGGTCATGCCCGAACCGACGTCGATCCTCGAGATCCTGCGATACGACGGCCGCCTTGCGTTGCGCGGCTTCCGCCGCCGGCCGTTGTTCACCGCGATGATCGTGACGACGCTCGCCTTGGGTGTCGGCGCGAACGCGACGATGTTCGGCATCATCGATCGCGTGTATTTCGAGGCGCCGCCGCACATCGCGAATCCCGATCGCGTGGCGCTCCTGAGCTTTGGCACCGCCGTCGACAATTATTCACAGACGGCGCAGCCGTACGTCGTCAAGACCGCCCTCGAGCGAGAGGTCTCCGACTTCGACGGCGTTGCCGTCGCCACGATGAGTGTCGGACACCGACAGTATTTCCCGGTCGGCCGTGGCGCGGTGGCGACGCGCGTTGCGGGAGGACTCGTCAGCGCGAACTATTTCTCGCTACTCGGCGTCAAGCCGCTGCTCGGTCGATTCTTCATGCCCGAGGAGGAAGTCGAGTCGAACGCGCCGCGCAGCGTCGTACTCGGCTACGGCTATTGGAAGCGCCGCTATGCCGGCAGCCGTGACGTTATCGGTGAGACCATTCCGATTGGGCCGAACACGTACACCGTCGTCGGTGTCGCGCCGCGCGGATTCACGGGAACGGAAATGCGCGACGTCGATGTGTGGCTGCCGATCGCCGGCGCGGAAGGACTGCGATTCGACAGCAGCCCCGATTGGGCGACGAGCACCAACTCGCAATGGCTGCTCGTGCTCGCGCGATTGAAGCCTGGTGTGACCGAACAGCACGCCGCCGCGCAGGCGGGTGCCGCGTATCGCGCGCTGATGCGAACGTCGCTCAAGCGTCCGACTCCGGCGCTCCTGGCGTACTACGACTCGACCGGTGTATCGGTCGGCTCGATCATTCCGGGAAAATCACGGGGGAACTGGGGCTTATCCGGCTCGTCGGGCGGCGCCGCCGTCAGCACAATGCTCGGCGGCGTCGCGTTGATGGTGCTGCTCATCGCGTGCGCGAACGTGGCGAATCTGCTGCTGGTCCGCGCACTCGGCCGGCGACGCGAGATCGCGGTTCGGCTGGCCCTTGGCGTTAGCCGGCGCCGATTGGTTGCGCAGCTCGTCGTCGAGGGTGTGCTGCTTTCGTCAATTGGAACCATTGTCGCGTTCGGGATCGCGGCGCTGGCGTCGCCGTTTTTGCGCACGTGGCTCATTGGCGACGGCGCATGGTCCGACGGCGTGCTCGGCGTGCGCACGCTGACCTTCACGGGCACGCTCGGTGTCCTCACCGGCGTCGCCACCTCGCTCGTACCGGCGCTCGAGGCAAGCCGGCTCGACGTCTCATCGTCGCTCAAGGCCGGCGCGCGCGAAGGGTCGATTCAACGGTCGCGAACGCGTACCGTGCTGCTCGTCGCACAGGCGTCACTCGCGATTCTCCTCCTGTCCGGCGCGGGCACATTCATTCGCAGCCTGCGCAACGTTGCCGGTCTGGATCTGGGCATCGATCGCGATCACGTGGCGCTCGTGAGTTTCACGCCGGCCGTGCTGTCGATGTCCCTCGACGAAACCCGCGCGCTCTTCGATCGATTCGCGGAGCGGGCGCGAACGATTCCTGGTGTCGCGTCGACCGCGGTGACGATCGGACTTCCATTCAGTCTCTCCTGGAACACACGAGTGTACACGCCGGGTCGTGACGTGCCGCGGCTACGCAACCCAACGGTGCAATACGGTGTCACCCCGGCGTACTTCGACGTCCTTGGGATTCACTCTTTGCTTGGACGCTCATTCACGAGTAGTGATCGCATGGGCGGCGCGCCGGTCGCCATCGTCAATGAAACAATGGCGCGGCTGTACTGGCCGAATCAGAGCCCGGTGGGTGCCTGCATCAAGATCGGCGCCGACAGCATGCCCTGCACGACCGTCGTTGGCGTCGTTACCAACACGCGGCGCCAGGATCTCGTGGAGGGGCTGGTGCCGCAACTCTATCGCCCGCTCGATCAGCTCACGCCGGAACAGTCGGAACACACGGTCGACTTCTTCGGTTACACGCTCGTCGTCCGCTCGGCCGGCGACGCGTCGACGATCGTCGAACCGCTGCGGCGTGCGGTGCAGGGAACGAGTGGCGCCGTGCCGTACGCGAACGTGCAAACGATGAACGATTTGCTCGGCCGGCACACACGAAGCTGGGTGCTCGGCGCGCGGGTATTCACGGCGTTCGGCGCGCTCGCGTTGCTGCTCGCGGGAATCGGGATCTTCAGCATTGTCGCATTCACGATCGGCCAGCGCATGCACGAATTCGGCGTTCGTGCGGCCCTCGGTGCGAGTGGCGCGGACATTCTTCGTCTGACCCTCGCGCGCGGCATCGCGCCGGCCGCGGCGGGGATCGTCGTGGGAATCGCGCTGACGCTTGTGGCGGCGCGGTTCGTCGAATCGCTGGTGTTCCAGGTATCGGCGCGCGATCCGATCACGTTGGGCATCGCAAGCGCGGTCATGCTGGTCTGCGCGGTGGTCGCGGCGTTCGTTCCGGCGATGCGCGCGACGCGCGTCGACCCGACGATCGCGCTGCGATCAGAATAGCGAAAGGCGTGCGAGCTCGGGATGCGAGATCGAACCTCTGGTCTCGCGTCCCGGAAGCCTCGCTCAATGGATGGTCGTCAATCCAAGAATGCTGTTGAGAATATTCGATAGAATGTTCCCGGAGCCATTCGAGAACGAGCCGTAGCGGCTCTGGTTCGCGTAGCCGTCCGCATAGCCGCGCTGAAAGCCCTGCCGGAAATAATAGTTGTAATCGGACTGCGGCACGTACGCGCCATTGTAGCCGTAGTTCGCGTCTTGATAGGCGAACGAGCGGCGATAGTCAGACCGCAGACCATCCGCGCGGTCCGCTTGACCCTGCTGATAGCCCTGAGAGTATCCGTTGTTTACCGATTGGCGAAGGACGTCGGCGCCGTATTGCGTCGTTTGGCGGGATGCACCGTTGAGCCGGTAGCGGTACGTGAGCGGAGCGGTGATGTAGGGATCATGGGCGATATCCCGCTGCGCTTGCAGTCGCTGCTGTTGCTGACGAAGGGCGTCGACGTACCGTTGCTGCTGCGCGAGTGCCGCCGCGTGACGTTGCGCCTGCAGTTGGGCCTGCTGCGCCTGCGCGGTGCGAAGCTGAGCGTTCAAGTGGTTCTGATAGTCGCGCTGCCGTTGCTGTTCCTCCGCGATTCGCCGCTGCTGCTCCTGCTGCGACACTTGGTTTCCATGATTCTGATCGTCACCGCGCCCGCGACCGCGGCCACGGCCATGGTCATCCTGTGCACCAGCGGCTGTGATCGCCAACAGCGACAGCGCCACGGCAGCGACAAACTGATTATGTCTCATCGAGAACGGACCTCTGGAGGGTAATTGGCTGACTCTTCCTCCCCAGGTGTCGCACCGCCTATGCCGTGAGGGTCGCTGCCGGTCTTGTAACGCGAAGAATTTGTCGGCCGACTACTCCAACCGCATCGCCACTACGGGGCTGATGCGCGTCGCCTGACGCGCCGGCAGCAGGCTCGCGAGCGCGCTCACGGCGAGAAACACGATCGCCGTCCCGCCGAAGCTGGCGGGATCGGTGGCGCTCAATCCGGCGATGAGAAAGGCGCTCAGCGGCGCGGTCACGAGCGCCGCGATGCCAAGTCCCAGCGCGAGTCCGAGTCCAACCTGCAGTGACGCGTCGCGCACGACGAGACGCAACAGCGCGCCACGCGACGCGCCCAGCGCGGAACGAATCGCAATCTCCGAGATGCGGCGGCTCACATTGTACGAGACGATCGCGTAGAGTCCGAACGCCGCGAGCACCAACCCGAGCAAGCCCAACGTGCCAAGCAGCGCGGCGCCGATTCGACTCGGCAACAGAGCGAATTGAAGGGCGGACGACATTGGTTCGACCGTCACGGCAACCGAGTGATCGAGGTCGCCGAGCGCGCGACGCGTCGTCGAGACGAGCGTCGCAGGGGCGCCGGTGGTACGCGCGACGACGAACGCGACGTCGAGGTCCTTTGGATGTTGGCGCAACGCCAGATAGATCGCGGCGCGCTGAGACTCTCCGAGCGTGCGGTATTTGCTGTCACTGACGACGCCGACGACCTGAAATTCGGTCTTGTCCAGGAAATGCACACGCTGGCCGAGCGGATTCACCGCGCGAAAGTAGCGGCGGGCGAACGTTTCATTGATGATGCCGGCGTTCACGCTCGTGGGCGTGTCCGTCGCGTCGAACTCACGGCCGCCGATGAGACGAATGCCCATCGTCGCGAAATAGCCGGGGCCCGCGTAGTTGCGCGCGAACTCGATGTGCTCGGGATTGGCGTTGTTGCCGATCCGCGCTGAGGTGCCGTTCGTCGAGCCGGCACGGAGCGTGAGCGGAATGCCGTCGGCGTATGCCGCGCTCACGACGCCGGGGAGCGAACGCACTCGCGCGACCGCGGCATCGAGCAGATCGAAGCGACTGTCGGGCGAGCGCGCCTGCGTGAATCCCAGCTGCGACACGAGCGTGTGCTCGACGTCGAACCCGATGCTGGTGAGCCGGGCGCTCGAGAGATTTCTCACGAAGAGAAAAGCCGTGACCAGAAGCACGGTCGACACCGTCACCTGACACACGAGCAGTATTCCGCGAGCGGAGAATCGCCGAGCTCTCAGGAATGGTTCATCACGCTTGAGCGCGGGCACGAGGGCAAGGCGGGTCGCCTGCAACGCCGGGAGAAGCGCGGATACCAACATCGTCAACACGACGACGCCGAGCGCGCCCAACAGGATCGGGCCGTCGAGCGACAAGTGCAACGCGATCGGCATCGGGATAGGCAGCGTCGCACTGTTGATCGCGCGCATACAAGCGAGACTCAGCGCCAGGCCCGCGACGGTTCCGATCAGCGCCAGCCAGAATCCTTCAATGAGAAGTTGCTGAACGACGCGCGCCCGGCTTCCGCCAATGGCAAGACGAATAGCGATTTCCTGCCGCCGTCGCGTGCCGCGCGCGATCAACAGCCCCGCGACGTTCGCGCACGCGATGAGCAGTACGAACAGCGATACGAGACCGAGCAGCGCGAAGAATGCGCCGACGATCGCCACCGACTTGCCCGTGGCCAGCGAACCGACGGGCGCGAACTCCTGCACGCCACCGTAGAGTGTGTCGCCGCGGAGTCGCTCGAGTCGTCGATCGACCGCATCCAGCCCCGCGCGTCCCTCGGCGAGGGACTGTCCCGACCGCAGGCGTCCGAGCAGCTGTACGACAGGCGCGTCGGGTTCGGCGAGCTCGGGCGCGAGCGCGCGATTCAGCGGTACGTATATCCCCGGCGCGATGCCGAAACCGACGACACTTCGCATTCGCGGCGGCAACACGCCGATGACGACGTACGACTCACCGTTGAGCATCAGCGTGCGGCCAAGCGCCGAGGTGTCCGCGCGAAGCTCGCGCCGCCAGAACTCATGGCTCACCACCGCGACGCGCGGATCGAGCTCGGCGCGCGCCTCAGCTTCTGAAAATCCTCGGCCCAAGGCGAGCGGCGTTCCGGTGACGTCGAAGAAGTTCACGGTGACGACCAGCGGTACGATCGACACGGCGGCATCGCCGTTCATCCAATTGATCTGTTTCTCGATCGAATAGCCCGCGACGCCGGCCAGCGCCCCGCTCGCGGCGATGTCGCGCCAGCGCTCAAAGCTGACGTGACTGCCATGGCTTACCTGGATGTTGATGAGCGTCGAAGGGTCACGGACGCCGGGTGGCGCGAAGACGATCGCGCGGACAAGGCTGAAGACCGCGATGTTGCCGGCGGCGCCGAGCGCGATAGACAACGTCGCGGCGATAACGAGCATGGGTTCGCGGAAGAGTGCGCGCAGCGTGCGGCGAAGGTCGCGCATCAGATTTTCGACGATGGCCACGCCGCGTGCATCGCGCGCCTCTTCGCGAACGGACTGGACGCCGCCGAAGGTGCTCAATGCCGCGCGTCGCGCTTCATCGGCGGTCATGCCGGCGGCGACATGCTCTTCGATCTGCCGCTCGATGTGCGATTGCAGCTCGCGATCGAGCTCGTTGTCGGCTCGGCGGCGAAACACGAGCGCGCGGATGCGAAGGCGGAGGACGTCGATCACGCGCGGCATTGCATCTCCTTCATGCGTCGCGAAGCGTGAGGCGGATCGCGGCCGACAGGCGCTCCCACTGCGTGAGCTCGACCTCGAGTTGCGCGCGGCCGGCCCGCGTCAGCGAGTAGAACTTGGCTTCGCGCCCCGTCTCGCTCTCGCGCCACTCCGCCCGGATCATGCCCTGACTCTCCAGGCGGTGCAGCGCGGGATATAGCGAGCCTTGCTTGATCTGCAGTACGTCGCGCGAGACGGTTTCGATTCGCTTGGCGATGGCCCAGCCGTGCCGCGGCTCGGTGGCGAGCGACTTCAGGATGAGAACGTCGAGCGTTCCCTGAATGAGGTCGGATGGTCGCACGGGGCTCGTCGCTGGCGTGATACCAAGATCATCTACAATGACACCTCGATTATCTACAATTGAACGCCGCGGCTGTCAAGCAAGACCCGCGAGACTACGCCGCGCGCGGCTTGTGGACGCGCGCCGCCGCGCGATCGGCACGGCGCAGCGTGACGAGCGTGACCTCGGGAAGGGCGCCGAGGCGGAAGGGAATTCCCCAGTAGCCGGTGCCGGGGCTGATGTAGAGCACCGATGTATCGTCGTGGTGCGCGCCCATCGCGTGCTCGAGAAACGGCGAGGCGAGACTCCAGCCGAGTCGCGGCATGGCGAACTGGCCCCAATGCGTGTGTCCGCTCAGCGTCAACGCAACGCCGCGTTCGACCAACGGAGGCCACAGCGCCGGATTGTGCGCGAACGCGATGACGATCGCGTCGGACGCCACATGTGACATCGCGCGATCGATGTCCGGCGCAACGCGCGCCGTGCCGCGCCGGCCGCCCGCGGGATCCCCGGTGCCAACGAGCGTGATGGCGTCGCCGCCGCGGTGAATCGAGCGCGCTTCGTTGACGAGCACGGTGCCAATTCCCGCCACACGCAACGCGTGTTCGACGTCGTCCCATCCGGCGTAGACGTCGTGATTGCCGGGTATCATGTAGACGCCGAGTGGAGCGTCGAGCGCGCCGATGGTGCTGGCGTAGACGGCGACGTCCTCGGCGCGGTCATCGATCAGGTCGCCGGTGACCGCGACGAGATCCGGCGTGAGCGCGCGCGTCGCCGCGACGACGCGGTTGATGAATCGCTTCGACGTGTGCGGTCCGATGTGCAGATCCGACAGCTGTGCGATGCGAAGTCCATCGAAGCTCTCGGGAAGTCCGGGGACGTCGACGTCCACGTGACGCACGACGAGACGCCGAGAGCCGAGATATCCGGCGACAAGAATGGCGGCGACGACGATCGCGACGACGCTCGCCAGCGTTCGTCCGATCAGAAGCGCATGACCAAACGGCCAACCCACGACGAGGCCGAGCAATCCCGCCGCCGCGACGAGCGGGAGCACGAGCTGCGCGTACCAGAACGGACGCACCACCAACAGCCGAAACCATGCGTTCGGGTAGAACGGCCAGCCGCGCCACCGAATGAAGACGATTAACGGAATTGTGAAGTATGTCGCGACGAGCGCCGTGACCCACGCGCCGCCGGCGAATGCGCTCGATGCCAAGACGGCGACAACGCCCCACGCAAGCACGAAGTACGTGACGACGCGGAGCGCGATCGCAAATACGCCGCGCGAACGGCGCCGAGGGCGTGAGTCGGCCATTCCGAAAGCTATTGGGTCCGCTACTTCACATCGCTGCTCGGGCCGGTTCGGCCGTGCCCACCGCGACGGCGACGACGGCGCTTGCGTGCCGCGCTCGACGCTGCCGATTCGTCGCGATATGGCGATGCCGGCGAGGTCGGAGAGGCTGACGAGGCGGATGACGCCGACGACGCCGACGATCGTTGCTGAGTCGACGGCTGCTGCGGCGGCGAACGACGCGCCTCCTTTTCCTTCGTCCGCTGCCGCTCCACCGCGCGCTGCGCACGATGCTTCGCCAGACGCTCGGCGATCGGAACCTCGAGTCTCGCGGATGGTCTCGCGTTATAATCGAAGTCCGGCAGCGTCACGCGCGGCAATGCCTTGCCCACGGCGCGCTCGATCGCTTTCAGATCGTCGGCTTCTTCGGGCGACACGAACGTGAACGCCTCGCCCGTCATCTCGGCGCGCGCCGTACGGCCAACGCGATGGATGTAATCCTCGGGTGCGAGCGGCACGTCGAAGTTCACCACGTGTCCCAGCTCCTCGACGTCGATGCCGCGCGCCGCGATGTCCGTGGCAACGAGCACGCGATACGTGCCACTCTTGAAACCCGCGAGCGCATCGGTACGCTGCGCTTGCGAGCGATTGCCGTGAATGCGCGCCGCGGCGACACCGTGCTTCGTGAGATATTCCCACAGGCGATTGGCGCGATGCTTCGTGCGCGTGAACACGAGCGCTTCGGCCATGATGTCGCGTTGTAGCAATGCGAGCAGCAGCGAGGACTTGAGCTCCTGCTGCACCGGATAGATCGCCTGCGTGATGCCGACCGCCGGTGCCGCTTTCCGCTCGAGGTTGATCGTCGCGGGATTGTGGAGCATCTCGCGCGTGAGCTCGAGAATCGGCTTCGGCATGGTCGCGCTGAAGAAGAGCGTCTGCCGCTTGGGCGGAAGATGCTTGAGCACGCGCCGAATGTCGGGCAGAAATCCCATGTCGAGCATGCGATCGGCTTCGTCGAGCACCAGATGCTGAATGTGATCGAGCTTGGCGTACGGCTGCTTGAGGTGATCGAGCAAGCGGCCCGGCGTCGCGACGAGGACGTCGACGTTGCTGCGGAACGCATGCTCCTGCGGGCCCATGCCGACGCCGCCGTAGATGGCCGCCGCGGTGATCGGCGTGTGCGTCGCGATGCTGTTCAGCTCCTCGAGAATTTGTGCCGCCAACTCACGCGTCGGCGTCACGATCAACGCACGCGTGGCTCGGCGCGGATGCGCCAGTAGGCGATGCAGCACGGGCAGGAGGAACGCGACCGTCTTGCCGCTGCCGGTCATCGCGCAGGCGAGGACATCGCGGCCTTCCATGGCCGGCGGAATGGCGTCGTTCTGGATTGGCGTGGGGCGGACGAAGCCCAGCTCCTTCACGCCTTTGAGCAGATTGGGTTCGAGCTTGAATGATGCAAATGACATCACGAAAGGTAGTCGCTACATGACGCCGTTGTATCGGCCGGCCGCGACGTGCGGCGGGTTGGCGTGGTTGGTTGCATTCACTCGTATCATTCACGGCATGCCCACCATCGAGCGCTTGACGGCGCGTGTCGTGTTTGCGACGACGCTGTTCGCGACGACGGTGTTCGCGGCGCCGGCCGTCGCCCAGTCGATTCCCGGCGCCGTCCTCGCCGTGCGCGAGCCGCATCACCATCTGACGTATCAAGATTCGGTGATGCGAGTGTTGCGCGTCCGCGTCGCGGCTCACGACACCACGCTCCTCCACGAGCACGATCCCGACTACTTCTGGATCTCGCTCGGGGCAAGTCGGTTGGTCGACGCACGACCCCGCGTGCCGGACGCGACGATCGACTCGAAGGATTTGAGCATTCACCACACGCCCGGACACTTCGCGCACGTCGCGCGTAATCCCGGCGACGTTCCCTTCGACAACATCACCGTCGAGTTGCTTGGTGCGCAGTCACACGTGCGCAATCTCTGCGAGCCGGCGATGGCCGCTCAGCCGCGGTCGCCGGCCGCGACGAGTGTGTGGATCATTGCACTCGATACCATGCAGACCCGTGCTTCCCTCGTCGTTCACGGTGGGCGATGGATCGGCGGGGTGTATCGCCCACGCGGAACGGATTGGTCGATCGAGAATCGCGGCTCTGGTTCCGCGAAGATGATCACCGTCGCCGCACTGCCATCGTCTCGGTAACGCACAGTGAGACAGCTCAGGATTCTCACCGTTTCCGGTAGTTTGCGCGTCGTCTCGTCGAGCGGTGCGGTGCTCGACGCCATCGCGCGATTGGCGCCGAGCGATGTGATCGTCGAACGGTACAGCGGCATGGCGAGCTTGCCGCACTTCAATCCGGACGTCGAGGAAGTTGCGTTGCCGCATGAAGCGGCCGAGTGGCGCGCTCGCGTCGCAGCGGCCGATGCGCTCCTGATCGCGAGCCCCGAGTACGCGCACGGCGTCCCGGGATCGCTCAAGAATGCGTTGGACTGGCTCGTCGGTGGTCCGGAATTCGTCGACAAGCCCGTCGCGGTCGTGAATCCGTCGGCGCACTCGAAGTTCGCGCACGTGCAGCTCATCGAGACGCTGCGGACGATGTCGGGAAACGTCGTGATGGACGCATCGGTGACGCTGCGAGCGCGCCCCGCCGCCGGAAATGCCGATGCGATCGTCGATGACGCCGAGCTCGTGGCGCTACTTCGGTCGGCGCTTGCGGCGTTGTGCGATGCAACTCAGAGCGGCTCGCCCTCCTCGTACATCGGGCGCACTTCCGTTTCACCCTCCCATTCGGGCCAGTGAATGCGGTGCAGCTCCATGAACTTGATGGCCTCCTGAATTGCTTCCTCCCGCGACGCCAGGTTCATGACCGAGAAGCCGCCGATGACTTCCTTCGTTTCGGTGAAGGGGCCGTCGGTGGTGACGATCTTTCCCTTCGTGATGCGAACGCGAGCGCCCTCGGCGGTACGCCGCAGGCCGCCGAAGGAGACGAGCTTGCCCTCGCGGGCGGCGTCCTGGCCGTACTGGTCGATGGCGGCCATGAGGGCGGCGGGAGGGGGGCCGGAGCGGTCGAACGATTCGTCGCCTTTGACGATCATCATGAAGCGCATGCAGAAGCCTCGGGATTGGGGTTTGAAAGGGCGACGAATGAGGCGCGTTAAAATCGACAACTGCCCAGCAGTTTACGATTCTTCGTGACACTCGACCATCTTACCTATACCGACACCGGGACGGGCGCTCCAATTGTCCTGATCCACGGCAGCGTCGACGACATGCGCACCTGGAGCTACCAGACCGCTCCATTCTCCGCGCACCACCGTCTGATCACGTACAGCCGGCGCTACCATTGGCCGAACACCGGCGCCGATAGCGCGACCGCGTATCGGGCAACGGACCACCGCGACGACCTCGCCGCGCTGATCGAGGAGCTCGAGCTCGGACCGGCCCATCTCGTCGGGGCCAGTTACGGGGCGGTGGTCGCCCTGCTCTTGGCGGCGACTCGCCCCGAGCTCGTACGCTCGCTCGTCCTTGGCGAACCGCCGGCGTTCAACTTTCTCGATCGCGCCGAGCTGGAGGCGAACTATCGCACCCAGATCCTTCCGGCGAAGGAAGCCTACGACGCCGGCCGCCCGATCGACGGTGTTGAGCATTTTCTAAACTCGATCGTTGGGCCAGGCGCCTTCGCGCGTTTTCCGCGCGGCGCGCGCCAGGTCGCGCTGGACAATGCACCCGAGTTCGGCCTCGAGGCGCGTTCGACGCCCGAGGAATTCTTTGGGCCGCTCACCGCGAGCGATCTTCGCAGCATCCAAACGCCCGCGCTCCTCGTCCGCGGCGAACGCAGCCCCGAAATCTTCGGCCGGGTCATCGACGTCCTGCGATCGAACTTGCCGAACGCGCGGTACCTCCTCGTGCCGGGTGCGTCGCACGCCATGCACCGACACAACGCGCCGCTGTACAACACGGCGGTGCTCGAGTTTCTTGATGCCGTCGGCTGACGCGCCGACTGGTCAACGCAGGCGAACCGCCGCAGCTTATTCGCGTGGAGCACGATCTCGTTCTCGTCATTGACGACGAACCGCAAATCCGGCGCGTGGTTCGCAACGCCGTCGAAGCCGGCATCGGCAAGGTCATCGAGGCGTCGACCGGCCGCGCGGGCATCGACCTCGCCGCGGCCGAGCGTCCGTCGCTGATCATTCTCGATCTTGGGCTGCCCGACGTCGACGGCGCGGACGTGTGCCGGTCGATTCGCGCGTGGTCGGCGGCGCCGATCGTCGTCTTGTCGGCGCGTGGCTCCGTCAACGAGAAAGCGGCGCTCCTCGATGCCGGCGCCGACGACTACATCGCGAAACCATTCAGCACGATCGAGCTGCAGGCGCGCGTGCGCGCCCAATTACGGCGCGCACGGCTCGCGCCCGCGGCGGTCCCGGCGCACGTGCTCGAGATCGACGGCGCGTCGATCGATCTCGCGAAGCCGTCGGTGAAGCGCGACGGCGTCGCGGCGCATCTCACGAAGACCGAATGGCAGCTGCTGCGAACCTTGATTCAAAACGCCGGGCGCACGATGACGCATCGCCAGCTGTTTCATGCGGTCTGGGGGAACTCGCACGGCGACATGCAACAGTACTTGCGCGTGCACATTCGCAGCATTCGCCGCAAGATCGAGCGCGATCCGGTGCGTCCGCGCATCATCGTGACGGAGCCCGGCGTCGGGTATCGCTTCGAGAACGAGCTGCCGCCATGAGGATTCGCTCATCATCGCGGTGGTTCGTCTGGACGGTCTCGTTCGCGGCGCTGACCGGCGTGACCGCGGCGATGGTCGCCGTGCGCGACCGGCTGAACGCGGCGCATGTCGCGCTCGCATACCTGATCGTCGTACAACTCGCCAGCGTGCGCGGCGGACGAGCGCTCGGCCTGTCGCTCGCGGTGACGTCGTTTCTCGCCTTCAATTGGTTCTTCCTGCCGCCGTACGGCACGTTCGCGATCGCGAACCCGATCGACTGGTTCGTGCTCGTCGCGTTCTTGATGACGAGCATCATCGCCGCCGAATTGCTCTACCGCGCGCAGGCACTCGGCGCGGAGCGCGAGCGCCTGGAAGCGACGACGCGCCGAGCGCGTTCGCTCGAGGAAACGAATCGGTCGAAGGATGCGGTGCTGGCCGCGGTGTCGCACGACCTCCGCACGCCGCTGACGACGATCAAAGGCCTCGCGCACGAGATCGCCGACGCGGGCGACGAACGCGCGGAGATCATCGAGGAAGAGGCCGATCGGCTCAACGCCTTCGTCGGCAAGCTGCTCGACTTCTCGCGCGTCACGATGGGCACCGCCGCACTCGATGTGCAGCCCAACGAAGCGGAAGACTTGCTCGGCGCCGCTGCGCAGCAGGTACAGGGGCGGCTCGACGGACATCCGCTGGTGCTGCATGTCGAACCGTCGGACGGCATGCTGTTCGGCGGGTTCGACTTCGTGCAAACGCTGCGCGTGCTGGTCAATCTCATCGACAATGCGTCGAAGTACTCGCCTGCCGGCGCGCCGATCGAGGTCGGCGCGCGGCGTCGCGACTCGTCGCTCGAGTTCTGGGTCGCGGACCGCGGATCGGGCATCGCGGAGAGCGAACGCCAGCGCATCTTCGAGCCGTTTTATCGGCGTCCCGGCGAGGCGTTGAACGTGGCGGGCGCGGGGCTCGGGCTATCGATCGCCCGCGGGATCGCCGAGGCGCAGCGTGGGACTGTGACGCTCGCGGCGCGCGAGGGGGGAGGGAGCGTGTTTACACTGACGGTGCCGGCGATCGATCTGGATGCGACGAGCAGCGGGGACGAGTCGTAGTCGCGTCGACTTTCATTTACGAAAGCTTCACGCAACGCGGCACATCCTTCACGCCGCGCATATGCGCCGCGATCCAGCGTTCGGAGAGTATTACCGGACTCTATCATGCGCCTTCCAACTCACGTTCGCCTCCTCGACGCGTCGGACCCCGAGCATGGCGGACCGATCGACAAGCTCGAATTCGAGGTCGCGCTGGCGGCGCGGCTCAAGGCGGGCGACCTGGTGTTGTGCGCGGCTGGCGACGTCATTCCGGCGACGGGAGACATCGTCGAAGGAACGGCAACCATCGTCAACGACACGTCAACCGAGGTGGCGTCTCGGCGCCGCCGAATTCCGCGCGGCAGTCAAGTCGTGTCGGGCTATGTCGTGATTCGAGTCGCGGGGTAATTCCCGCCGACAACCCCCAAATTTCACGGAATCTTTACGCGGCTCGCGCTCTATTTCGATGAGTAGCCTCGAGAGAGCCGTAATGACCACCGCGTACTCCCAACTCAAACGACTCGTTTTCGGCCAGCCGCTCGCGTCCGATCGGCTGGAGCATGAACGATTGAACAAGAAGACCGCGCTCGCGGTCCTGTCCTCCGACGCGATCTCATCGGTCGCATACGCCACCGATCAGATTCTGTTCGTCGTCGGCGGCGCGCTCGGCCTCGCGTCGCTCAGCTATGTTCTGCCGATCTCGGCCGTCATCGTCGGGCTCCTGGTGCTCGTCGGCATCTCGTACAGCCAGACGATTCGTGCCTATCCGGGCGGCGGCGGATCGTACACGGTCGCGAAGGAAAACCTGGGAACGTCGTCGGGACTCGTGGCCGCGGCGGCGTTGCTCACGGATTACGTGCTGACGGTGGCGGTGTCGATCTCCTCGGGCGTCGCCGCGATGACGTCGGCCTATCCATCGCTCATTCCGCATACCGTGGTGCTTGGCGTTGCGTCGATCGTGCTTCTCACGATCGTGAACTTGCGCGGCGTTCGCGAATCGGGTGTCGTGTTCAGCGTACCGACCTATGCGTTCATCGCGATGATGCTCGCGCTCATCGGCTTCGGGATCTATCACGTGCTCCTCGGCGATCTCTCGGGCGTCGTGATCACGTCGCCCAAGCTCGATCCGCATACGGCCGCGGCGCATCCGACGGGTGTGGCAACGGGGTTCGCGT
Organism: Gemmatimonadaceae bacterium; assembly: GCA_035606695.1. NCBI lineage: Bacteria > Pseudomonadati > Gemmatimonadota > Gemmatimonadia > Gemmatimonadales > Gemmatimonadaceae > Gemmatimonadaceae bacterium. The sequence continues at coordinate 25,997 of DATNEW010000017.1, read as the reverse complement.
TCTTCTACCTGCTGCTGCGCGGCTTCGCTGAAGGATGCGCGGCGATGACGGGAACCGAGGCGATCTCGAACGGCGTGCAGGCGTTCAAGGAGCCGGCGCGCTCCAATGCGCGTCGAACGCTCGGGTGGATGGTGACCATCCTCGCCGCGTTCTTTTTGGGCGTCAGCTATCTCGCGCAGCATTACGGCGCCATGCCGACGGCGGATCAAACGGTGCTGTCGATCCTCGGCCACCGCATCTTCGGCAGCGGCATTGCGTACTACGCGTTGCAATACTCGACGTTCGCCGTCCTCGTGCTTGCCGCGAACACCGCGTTCGCCGACTTCCCGCGGTTGTCGAGCATTCTCGCGCACGATCGCTACATGCCGCGACAGTTTCAGGCGCGCGGCGATCGATTAGCGTTCTCTAACGGCATCGTCACCCTTGGCGCGGTCGCGCTGCTGCTCGTGGTGATGTTTCGCGGTGATACTGCTCGCCTGGTACCGCTCTACGCGCTCGGCGTGTTCGTCTGCTTCACGCTGTCACAGGCCGGCATGGTGATGCACTGGATGCGCTCGCACGATCCTGGCTGGCGTTGGCGTGCGGGACTCAACGGCCTGGGTGCCGCGGCGACCGCGCTCGTCGCGATCGTGCAGGTGGTGACCAAGTTCACCGCGGGCGGCTGGATCGTCGTCGTGATCATTCCGGTCATCATCTACGTGCTGAAGCGCATTCACAGCCACTACGAGCATTTCGCGGAGGAAGTCCGGTACACTGGACAGTCTCCGCTCATGTTCCTGCATCACACGGTGGTCGTGCCGGTGAATGGCATCACGAAGCCGGCCGCCGGCGCGCTCGTGTATGCGACGACGATCTCGGAGGACGTTCGTGCCGCATACATCGAAGTCGATGCGGCCGCGACCGCCGATCTGCGTCGTCAGTGGGATGCGTGGGACATCGGCGTCGACCTGGTGGTGCTGCCGTCGCCCTATCGTTCGATCCTGCGTCCGCTCGTGGAATACGTGGACGGACTTGCCGCGCGCGGCGAGGCGGATTTGGTGACCGTCGTCGTACCGGAGATCGTGCCGCGCAGCTGGTTGGGGCATCTGCTGCACAACAAGACGTCGCTGTTCATTCGCACGGCGTTTCTCTTCCGGCCGAATGTGGTGGTGACGGCGGTGCCGTATCGGATTGGCCGGGCGGCGCGGCTGCGGCAGCGCGCGGTGCATGATGATTCGCTGGATCTGGATCTCGTGTCGTCCTGAGCGCCGCACTCGTCGTCATCCCGAGCGAGCGGAGCGAGTCGAGGGACCCCCGTGCGCCGAGGAGAACTCCTCCGCCGGGACGGGGGTCCCTCGACTCCGGCGCTACGCGCCTCCGCTCGGGATGACAGGAGGCGGCACGCTACGCGCCTCCGCTCGGGATGACAGGAGGCGGCGACGCGCGCGCCTCAGGATGACACAGCTACCGGGTCCGCCGCCGCCCGCCGCCGCGCCGAGGCATAGATCGCCACGCCGACGATATTCGCGCCGACGATCACCATCGCGATCTTCCCGGCGAACGACAATACGCTCGTCACCGCGATGATCGGGAACGCCGACAGCACGACGTACAGCACGGTCATCATCAGCCCGGAGAACGAGACAACGCGCAGCCAGACCGGCGGCCGCGGCGTCACGTTGCGCAATCCGAAGATCGGAATGGCGAACATCACGATGTATGTCAGTGCATAGAACATCCCACTCGCGTTGAACAGCAGCTGAAACGCCTCGGCCTGCCCGACACCGATGAGACTGAGCAACGCCATGCCAAACGCGATGGCGCCGACGAGCGCGATCGAATTCACCGGCGTGCGATAGCGCGAGTGGAGCCGGCTGAACCACGCCGGCAGCAATCGATCCCAACCCGCGACCATCGGCAGGCGCGTCACCGCCGTGAACGCGACGCTCGTCTGCGCGATGCGCATGAACAGCGTCAGCAGGATGGCGATCGTCACGAGCTGCGTGGCGATGCCGAATGGCCCAAACCCGGCTCGCAGTACCTGCGCCACCGGTCCGATCAGGTCGATGTCCTTGGTCGGGATGTACGCGATGACGGTGCTCGTGCCCAGCACGAACATCAACGCGATGATCGGCGCGGCGATCATCACCGACCGCCCCACGGCCTTCGACGGCGAGCGGGTTTCGCCGGCCAGAATCGCCACGTACTCGAAGCCGCCCAGCGCACCAAAGGCCAGCTTGCCGAGTATGTTAAGATTATATAATGAGAAATCTGGTACAGCCGTCTTGAAGGGATGATACGCCGGCAAGTGCCCCGTCGCCAGCCCGATCAGCGGCATCACGATCAGCGAGCCGAAGATCACCAGCATGATCACGCCGCCGGCGTTGTGCACCCACTTGCCCACCGATAAGCCGATCGTCGATGCCACGACCATCAGCGACAACACAATTGCCGACGACAACCCCACGAACCACGTACTCTTGGTGATCGCATCCGCACTCGGCCCGATCGCATAGCCGATGTACGTCGCGCACTGGAGCCCGATCTCCGACGTGTTCATGATGACGTACAGCCAGAGATTCCACGCCAGCATGAACCCGACCGCTTCATTGAAGCCGAACTTCGCCCACTGATACAGTCCGCCCTCGAGCGGCATGAGCTTGTTCAGGTAGATCACCACGGCGGCCGACGGCAGATAGAACAGCACGAGCGCCAACGACCACATCACGACGTGCGAGGCCCCAAGCTTCCCCGCGACGCCAATCCACGTCAGCCCAACGATGAACAGGATCTGCGTGAGCGCCAGATCGCGCACGCCCAGCTCCTTGCGCAGCGACGCACTGTGCTCTTCGACCTGCGCTTCGCCGCGCGCCAGCTCCGTCGATGCCGTCATCGTTCGATCATCAGCAACTCACCCGCGATTCGGTTGTTCGCCGAGTATGGTCCAGAGCCGCGCCCATGCCTCGAGCCCTTCGTGCAGGCGATGGATGCGGAAAAACTCGTTCGGCGCGTGATAGTCTTCGTCCGCCGTCGAAAACGAAAAGAACACCGTGTCCAATCCCATGTGCCGTTGAAATAATTCCGAGATCGGAACGGTGCCGCCCATGCGCACGATCAGCGGCGGTACACCATATACGGCGCGCAGCGCCGCACCCGCTGCCTCGAGCGCGTAATGATTGGCCTCGATGTGCGCGGCCCGGGCGCCGTGTCTGCCGGGGCGAATCGCGAGCGTCGTCCCCGGCGGCACGCACGACTCGAGATGGCGCGACACGAGCGCCACGATCTCGTCGGGATCCTGATCGGGCACCAGGCGACACGTGATCTTCGCATGTGCCTCACTCGGAATCACCGTCTTGCGGCCAGGTCCGAGATATCCGCCCCACATCCCGTTCACCTCGAGCGTTGGGCGCGTCCACAAACGCTCGAGCGTGCGGTAGCCCGCCTCGCCGAACGTGGCCGGTGCGCCGACTTGCTCCAGATACACCGCTTCATTGAATGGCAGCGCCGCGATCGCCTCGCGTTCGGAAGCGCTCAGGTCACGCACGCGATCGTAGAATCCAGGGACGGCGACGCGCCCCTCATCATCGTGCAGCGAAGCGACGAGCCGCGCGAGCGCGTGCAGCGGATTGGCGACACCGCCGCCGTGACGCCCCGAGTGAAGATCCTTCGCCGCGCCGGTCAGCGTGAGATCGAGCGACGCCAACCCGCGGCTCGACACCGTGAGCGACGGCTCGTCGATGCGCCACATCGCGCCGTCAGCCGACAGCACCACGTCGGCGGCGAGCAATTCCGTGTGATCGCGAATGAACACGTCGAGGCTCGGAGATCCGATCTCCTCCTCGCCCTCGAACATACATTTGACGTTGATGGGTAGCTGTCCAACTGTTTCAAAGAATGAGCGCGCGACCGCGATCGGAATCAGCATCGGCCCTTTGTCGTCCGACACGCCGCGCGCATAGAGACGTCCATCGCGAACGCGCGGATCGAACGGCGGGCTCTGCCACTTGTCGACGGGATCCTCGGGCTGCACGTCGTAATGCCCATACACCAACACCGTGAGCTTGCCGGGGGCGCCAAGCCACTCGCCGTACACCACGGGATTTCCCGCGGTCGCAATCGTGCGAACGTCGAACGGTCCCGCTTCTCTGAGCTTGGCCGCTACCCACTCGGCCGCGTTCTGCACGTCGCCCGCATAGGCCGGATTGGTGCTGACGCTGGGGATCGACGCGAACGCGACCAGCTCGCGCAGAATCTTCTGTCGATTCGCCGCGAGATGATCGAGCACCGATTGAATGCCGGCGGTCGCTCCGTCGTCGGTCATTTGCCTCCGTCGATGCAGATGACCTGGCCCGTAATCCAGTTCGCGAAGTCGGACGCGAAGAACAACACGCCGTGCGCAATGTCATCGGCCGTGCCGAGCCGCTTGAGCGCGATCCGCTCGACGAGCGCGCGCTGGCCGTCGTCGCCGTACGATTCCCACTGTCGTTCCGTCGCGGGATTCGACCGCACGAATCCCGGCGCAATGTTGTTGACCGTGATCCCCCACGGCCCCAGCTCGTGCGCGAGTTGCCGCGTCAATCCGATCTGCGCGGCTTTCGCCGACGCGTACGCTTGAATGCCCGTGAGGCTGATGCCAAGTCCCGCGCCGCTCGAGATGTTGACGATGCGCCCCGCATGCGCCGTCTTCATTCCCGGCGATACCGCCTGCGAGCAGAAGAACGCGCCGCTCACGTTCACGTCGAAGATGCTCTGCCATTCCTCGGGCGGCACGTCCTCGAGCGGGCGACCGACCTGTCCGAGCACGCCACCCGCGTTGTTCACGAGCACGTCCACGCGGCCCGTTGCCGCCGAGGCTTCCGCGACGAATGCGTCGACCGCGCTCTTGTCACGTACGTCGACGACGCGCGTGACGCATCGGCCCGTACATCCGCCGCAGATGCGCCGCGTCTCGAGCAGCTCGGGCTCGATGACGTCGCATGCCCACACACTCGCTCCGCGCTGCGCGAACGCCAGCGCGATCGCTCGGCCGAAGCCATGCGCCGCGCCGGTGACGATGACGGTCTTGCCGGTGAATTCGATATGCATTCAGATCGCGTTGGCTCGAATGGACTGAAGATTGTCGATCGAAAGTGAGCGTCGGCCTTGCTCGATCTCGTGAATCATCTCGACGATCCGTGCGGTGAGCGGCGTCGGTACGCCGGCCTCTCGCCCGAGAGCAACGACGATGCCGAGCTGCGCGTCCACTTCGGTCGGTCGCTTGCGGACCGCGAGATCGCGCCAGATGCCGGAGTGTGATTTCGCCGATCGCCGATTGAACGCCACGAGCGCATCGAGCGACTGCTCGGCCGCGCCGCTCGGCGCATCGGGGAGATACGCCGCCGGATCAAACCCGTCGAACGACTCGGGCGTCACACCGCGCGCGCTTGCGACGGCGAGAATCTCGCGTGCAAGGTCGATGTAAAGATCGCGATGGTGCGGCATGGCGAGCGCGTCGGCGATCGAGTCGTCGGTGAGCGCCGTCGCGAAGAGCACGGCGCCGTACGCTGCCTTCCCCCACAAATAGCCCCAGATATTCCCGGTCGCTATCGCCCGTTCGTCGAAATCACGCCATGCATCGCGAATCGCCAGCGCGCGCGGCGACATGCGTCCGTCGATCTCACCGACGACGACCGCCCCGCGGCCACCAAAATGGATGACGCCCGGTTCGAGATAGTCGGCGCCGAAATTCACGAAGGCGCCGACAGTACGTTCGCGGCCGACGACGTCGGCGATCTCGAGCTCGTTCAATCCATTCTGCGCCGAGATGACGCAGCCGCCGGCGGAGAGATGCGGGCACAGTGCGCGGACAGCCGAGGTGGTGTGATGGGCTTTGGTGGCGAGAATTATCGCCGGCCATTCGCCGCGCAGCGTCGACGGTGTGAACGCAGGGAGCTTCACGTCGAACTCATCGATCGGTCCGGCGATGCGAAGTCCGCCGCGCTCGATCGCCTCGACGTGATCCTCAACGACGTCGACGACCGTCACGTCGTGACCGGCGCGCGCGAGATACGCGCCCATCGTTCCGCCGATGGCGCCGGCACCCCAGACCAGAAACTTCATTCCCCCCACGAGCCGGTGAGCAGCGCGCGCGTCTCCTCGACGGCGACCTGCCAGATCGCATTCATGTCGGCGTCGGAGCGCTGATACACGCCGCCATAGTTGCCGTCGCCGATGTAGTCGCGCAGCGACTCGGGATCGAGCAGCCGGACCTTGGCGATGTCGATCATCTCACGTTGATGCGACGGCATATCGACGTCGGGCAGCCGGGTCCACGGAAAGTTTTCCATCCACGATCCGTGCGATGCGACCGGGTCGATCGCCATCACCTTCTCCCACGTGCGCGGCGCGTTCCACCAGTTATGAAACATCACTCGGCACTGGGGATGATCCGCCGTCCACTCCGGCACGTACTGTTGCACGGCGCTGTTGCCGCCGTGTCCGTTCACGATCAGGATGCGCCGAAATCCGCTGTTCGCCATGCTGTCGAGAATGTCGCGCACGACTCGCAAATGGGTCTCGACGCGCAGCGAGATCGACCCCGGGAAATTCCGGAAGTACGGCGTCACGCCATACGCGACGACCGGGAAGACCGGTATGCCGAGCGGTTCCGCGGCTTCCGCGCCCACGCGCTCGGGAAGAATGCAATCTACGGTGAGCCTGAGATGGCTATGCTGCTCGGTGCTGCCCAGTGGAAGGATGGCGCGGTCGTCGTGCTTCAGATACGACTCGACCTGCATCCAATTCATGTCGCTGATACGCACTCGCGATTCGTGCTCCGTTGCGGACGCGACAACATACGGTGCGGGCGCATCAAGAGCGAGACGATTCATCGTCGCCGAGCACAGTCTGGCGCCGAAGCCCGACGCCGCGCATTGTGTCGCCCATGAAATACTTCGGACGCCCGACACTCGCCGCCGCCGGGACACTGGCGGTCCTCGTGGCGTGCGCTACTGCGCCGTCACACTCCCTCGCCGGCGACTGGGACGCGTACCTCGCGAACGGCTCGACGACCAACCCCGGCTTCGAGGGCTGGCGACGCATGGGGTTCGCGCATTTCACGAGCGACTCGGGCGCGCCGGGACTCATTCGCCGGCGTACGGGCGAAACGATGCTCGACGTCCGCGGCATCACGAGCCACGCCGACTCCGTCACCCTGACGGGAACGAACGGCCAATCCGTAGCGGGCGCTTGGCGCGGCGACACGCTCACCGGCGTCCTGCTCGCGAACGGTAAGCCATCCGGCCGCCGCATTCGTCTCGTGCGGCGAGCCACGCCATTCACTGCCGAGCGGTCGTATGCGCTTTGGCCCGGCGCGGTGTCGGATTCGCAGTACGCCGTCACCGAAGACACGCTCGTCTTCATGACGACGCGCGACGGGGCGCGTCTCGCGAGCTACATCGCGCGGCCCGCCGGCAACGGACCGTTCGGCGTCGTGCTGCAACGCACTCCGTATACGCGCATTCTGCATCCCGCGGGACGCTTCTGGGCGTCCCATGGCTACATCTTCGTCGCGCAGCACGTGCGTGGCCGCGACGTTTCCGACGGAAAGGATTTCGGCGATTACGACACCGACGTGCGCGACGGATATGATGCGGTCGAGTGGGCCGCGAAGCTGCCGGGCGCGAACGGCAAGGTGGGATTGATCGGCCACTCGGACGAAGGGCGTCTCGCGTGGTACGCCGCGGTGAGCGCGCCGCCGCATCTCGCGGCGATCGCGCCGTCGGCGGCGACTGGCGATCCATGGCGCATCGTCCCCTACGAAGACATGGTGTTCTCGCCGATCAATGTCGACTGGGCGTGCCTGATGCGTGCGCGCACGCTCCAGAATACGAGCGAGTTGGACATCGGCTCCGCGCTCATGCATCTCCCGCTCAGCGATCTTCCGCAGCGGCTCGGCTGCGGCGACGTGGCGCTGTGGGATCGATGGATCGCGCATCCGACGCTCGACGCGTACTGGCGCGCGCACGCGGTGACGACGAACATCGCGAACGTGAAGGCACCGGTGCTTCAGATCTCCGGCTGGTACGACGACTCGCGCGGGCCGATCGACTACACGGATGCGCTGAACAAGGTGCCGGGCCATCCATTCATGCGGCTCGTCATGGGTCCTGGCGCGCACAAGGGAGTCGACTACGTTGCGGGAGAGTTCGGCCCGCAGTCGCGCGTCGACACGCGCATGCTCCAGCTTCGCTGGTTCGACCACTACCTGCTCGGCAAGGACAACGGCGTCGATCGCGAGCCGCCGGTGGACATCTTCGTGTTCGGCGACAACGTGTGGCGAAAGGAGCAGGCGTGGCCGCTTGCGCGCGCGGTACCGACGAACTGGTACGTGTCGTCGAACGGCCACGCGAACACGAGCGCGGCCGACGGCCTGCTCGACACGATTCCACCCTCCGGCGCCCCGGCGGACACGTTTACGTACGATCCCGCCAATCCGACGCCTTTTCTGATCGATTCCCGCGAGCTCGAGACCTCGCTGAACGAGGATTACACTTCTCTAAACGCGACGCGCCGTGACGAGCTCGTGTTCACCTCCAAGCCGCTGGCGAAGCCGGTGGAGGTCACCGGCCAGATGTCGGCGACGCTCTGGGCCGCGACCGACGCGAAGGACACGGACTGGGACGTCATGCTGCTCGACGTATTCCCTGATGGTCACGCGCAGCGGGTGCAGGACGGCGTGGGCCGCGCGCGATTCCGTCACGGGTTCGAAAAGGAAGTCCCGCTCACGCCCGGTAGCGTCGAGCGCTACGACATCGACGTGTGGTTCACGTCACGCGTGTTCGAGCCGGGTCATCGGCTGCGCGTGACGGTGTCGTCGGCTCTATTTCCGAAGTACGACCGCAATCTGAATACGGGCGGGAATAACGAGCGGGATAGTACGTTCGTCGTAGCGCACCAGCGGCTCGTGCATGATGCACAGCATCCGTCGCATGTCACGTTGCCGGTGGTGCCGAGATAGACGCGTCCCGCGCGCACAACAAATAACAACGATCAAGTCCGACAAAATCCGACAACATCGGGAAACTGATCTTGTCAGATTTTGTTAGATCTGGTCGTAATTCTCGGTTGTTTTTCGTTTTTCAGACCCGGTCGCCCGCTACGCGGGCAACCACAACGTGAACTGCGCCCCACCACCCTCGGCCTCCCCAACCTCGATGTCCCCGCCGAGTGCACGCGCCAGGCGACGGCTGATCGCCAGTCCCAGACCACTGCCCGTCGTCGAACCCTGCGTGCCGGGCGCGCGGTAGAACTCATCGAAGATTCGGTCGCGCAAATCGGGCGGAATGCCGGGGCCGTTGTCCACGACGCAAATGCCGACGCGCGGATCGCCGTCCGGCGCACGCGTCGACAATACGATGCGACCGCCCGGCGGCGTATACTTGATCGCGTTCGACACCATGTTCGCGATGATGCGCCGAACCCGCGCCGCGTCGGTCATGATCACCATCGGCTGCGTCGGGCGCGTCACGACCATCTCGATCTGCTTCTCGGTCGACGCCGCGCGATAGTCGTCGGCCAGCTCGTCGACGATCGTTCCGATTTCCGCCGGCGCACGCTCGAACGACAATCGGCCCGCGTCCGCGGCGGCGACGTCCAGCAATTCAGCGATCGTCCCGAGCGCGACGTCGACCAACCGCCGGACGCGCCGCACCATCGCCACCTGCTCCGACGACAGCGGCCCGCCAATCCCTTCCTCGAGCAGCTCCGCATATCCCTTCGCGGCGCCGAGCGGATTCTTCACGTCGTGCGTCACGCCGTGAATGAGCGAGGAGCGCGCTTCCACCGAACGCGCGAGCGCGGCGCGATCCTGCTCGATCGCTTGCGCCAGCGCCAGCACGCGCCGCCCCGACCAGAACACCACGCCCATGGCCGCAAGCGCGATCGGCCCCAGGATCGCGATGGTGACGACCTCGAAATGTGCGTAGCGCCGAACCTCGATCCTCGTCTCGTCGAAGACGCGCGTCAGGTAGTCGTCCAGCGCTTCGGCGGCTTGCAGGACATCGAGCGCGGTGTTCGCGGTGTTCGATGAATTCTCCAGCGCGACGCTCGTGTCGGCGCGCTGATGCCATGAGCGCGCGAGCGCGCGAAACTCCACGAATCGCTCGACGGCCTCCGGGCTGATACGCCGCACGAGCGAATCGAGGCCGCGCTCATCGTCGATCTCGCTGGCGCGCGTCGCGCGGCGAATACTGTCGACACGCTGGGCCGGCATCCGGCTCGCCGCGTCGCGCAGATACAACTCCGTCGCGAGCGCCGCCTCGAGATCGTTCACGAGCACGCGCGCCTGATCGCTCACGTCGCCCCGATTTTCGCGCAGATGGCGCACGCGGTAGCTCACGGCGATCGGAATCGCGAACAACAGCAGGAGCGACGCCACGACGAACGCCGTCGGCGCCCATCGTGACGAGCCGATATGACGTGCAACCGACGGTGAATCTGGCGTCATGCGGTCTCGATCAGTGCACCTCGGCCGGCGCCGCCCGGTTCTTCGGCTTCCGCAACATCAACACTGCCGGCGCCACACACACGAACGACAACAAAATCAACATCCACGCGTCGTTGTAACCGAGCATACTCGCCTGGCGCATCAACGTTCCTTCCACGGCTTTCATCGCCTGCGCCTGCGCCGTGGCGAGCGACGCGCCCTTCGAGATCATGCCCGCGACAGTCGCTTGAAATCGCGCGTCGAACGCGGGATTCCCTGAATAAATATTACTGACGAGATCGGCGCGATGATACTGAATGTGCCGCGACAGATACGTCGTCAACACCGCGATGCCGAACGACCCGCCGAGTTGGCGCGACAAGTTGATCAACCCCGACGCCTGCTGCGCCTCGCTCGGCTCCAGACTGCCGAACGCCACGTTGTTGATGGGCGTGAACAGGAGACCCATCGCCGCACCGCGAATGATCAGCGGCAACCGCGCATCGGGCTCGCCGGCGGCCGAGCTGAGATGACCCAGCTTCCACATCGAGACGAGGAAGAGAAAGATGCCGCAGAAGATCAGAATGCGTGGATCGACGAGCGGCCGGCGTCCGTTCAGCGCCTTGCCGCACACCAGCGCGAGCGCGGCCGACGCGAGACCGCCGGGAAGCATCGTCAATCCGGTCATCGTCGGCGTGAAGCCGAGAATGCTCTGCGTGAACAGCGGAAACAGGAACGTGCCGCCGAACAATCCGAAGCCGAGCACCACGAACAGGAAGATCGACGCGGCGAGATCGCGATTGTGTAACACACGGAACTGAATGATCGGATGCTTGTTGCGCTTCGACAGCTCCCACCACACCATCGCGACGAGCGAAGTGACGGCGAGAATCGCGAGGCGTGTAATCGTCGCGTCCTGAAACCAGTCCTTGCGATTGCCTTCCTCGAGCACGTACTGCAGCGGCCCAACGCCGGCGATCAGCAACGCAATGCCGAGCCAATCCACCGGACCCGTCCGCCGATCGCCCGGCGGATCATGCAAAAAGCTCGTCACCAGAAATGCCGAGACGAAGCCGATTGGAATGTTGATGAAGAAGCACCAGTTCCACTGGTAGTTGTCGGTGATCCATCCACCGAGCGTCGGGCCCACCGTCGGCGCGACGATGACGCCGAGCATGAAGATGGCCTGCACCATTCCTTGTTCTTCGCGCGGGAAGATTTGGCGCAACGTCGCTTGCGCCGTCGACAGCAGCGCCGCACCGCCCGCGCCTTGCAGCAGCCGCCACGCCACGAGCTCGCCGAGGCTGTGTGAGGTGCCGCACATGAACGACGCGAACACGAACAACAGAATGGAGAACGTGAGATACCGCTTGCGTCCGAACGTGGCGGCGAAGAATGCAGTCATCGGCAGCACGACGACGTTCGACAGGATGTACGACGTGGCCACCCACGCGATCTCTTCCTGGGTCGCGCCGAGATTACCCGCCATCTGCGGCAGTGAGACGTTGATGATGGTCGTGTCGAGAATTTCCATCATCGCCGCGGTGATCAGACCCAGCAGAATGAGCCAGCGGTATTTCTCGACGTCGGTCGTCTTGTGCTCCGCTGCCGCCGGCGGTGCCGAGGAGGCGCGCGGGATGTGACCGACGGTCGCGCTTGTCTTGCTGCGATTTGCCACGTGTCGTTCGAGAGAGTCGTTGAGAGTGTCGTTGACGAGTGTCGTTAGCGAGTCGAGATCCGCCCCGCCGTACGACCAAGTACAGGATGCATGCCTCGTTGCCCGCGAGACCGCGGCTCAGTATTATACTCACAGGTCAAATACTTGGTCCCCTATGACTGGCAAGGTTCTTCGCTGGGAACGTCGGCCTGACGAACGGCCAAGCGAGCTCCTCGAGGCCGCGCTCTACACGTTTGCCGAGCGCGGCTATGCGAACACGCGGCTCGAGGACGTCGCGGCCACCGTTGGCGTGACGAAAGGCACGATCTACCACTACTTCGCCACGAAGGAGGACCTGCTCCTTCGCGCGATCGAGCAGTACCACGAGCGAGTGTTCGCGCCGCTCGAGGAAATTCGCGCACAACACCGCGATTCCGTCGCCGCAACCATCCGCCTCTTTCTTCGCCGCGCGTTTGGCAACCTCGACGCCGCGCGGCTGAGTGTGCTGACGCTGCTGGTGCAGGGTGTATCGCCAGACGTGCCGAAAGCGTTCGCGCGTTGGCTCGAGTCCGGTCCGGTGCGCGGCTGGCGCATTCTCGCGGAACTGATCGAGGAAGGTCAGGCGAACGGCGAATTTCGGCGCGATGCGGATGCCGAGGTCGCGGCGCGCATCACGATGTCCGGGCTCGTGCTTCAGTTCGCGTGGCAACGCTACGGCGAGTCGGCGCCGAGCGTCGTCGCCGATGCGGGTCGTTTGATCGACGCCGCCACCGAACAGTTGCTGCACGGGCTCAAGGCTCCGACCCGCACGGTTCGCTAGGAGGTGCGAACAGAGTCGATGAGCGACGAAGCCGGCCGCTCCGCGAATCACAAGTGGATCATCGCGGGCACGGTCCTCACGGGCACCATCATGGCCGTGCTGGACTCGAGCATCGTCAACGTCGCGCTGCCGGACATGTCCGGCACGCTCGGCGTAACGATCGAGGAGATCACGTGGGTCGTCACGTCATACATCCTCGCGCAGGTGATCGTCATGCCGATCACCGGACTGCTCTCGGCGCGGTTCGGCCGTAAGCGTTTCTATATGACGAGCGTGGTGTTGTTCACCGCGGCGTCGATGGCCTGCGGGCTGGCGCACAGCCTTGCGTCCATGGTGGTGTTCCGCGTCATCCAGGGATTTGGCGGCGGCGTGCTGCTCACCGTGTCGCAGGCCATTCTGCGCGAGAGTTTTCCGGCAGAGGAACAGGGCATCGCGATGGGCCTGTACGGCCTCGGCGCCGTGCTCGCGCCGGCATTCGGCCCCACGCTTGGTGGATGGATCACCGATCAATACTCGTGGCCGTGGATCTTCTACATCAACGTGCCGGTAGGCGTGCTGAACATCATGCTCGTCACGCGCTTCATCGAGGATCCGCCGTATCTCATTCGCGAGAAGGGCTACATCGATTGGCCGGGGCTCGGACTGCTCGTGCTCGGCCTCGGCGCGCTGCAGCTGATGCTCGAGGAGGGTGAGCGCAACGACTGGTTTCAGTCGACGTACATCGTGCGGCTCGGGATCGTCGCGACGATTGGGTTGATCGCGTTCGTGTGGCGCGAGCTCGTCGCCGAGAAGCCGGCGGTCAATCTTCGCATTCTGCGCAACATCTCATTCAGCTCGGCAACGGCGCTTGGCGGCGTGCTCGGGCTCGCGCTCAATGGAAGTTTGTTCTTGCTTCCTGTGTTTTTACAAAACCTGCTGCGCTTCGACGCGATGAAATCGGGCATCACGATGATGCCGCGCAGTCTGGCGATGGCGGTGTTGATGCCGATCGGCGGACGATTCTACAATCGGCTCGGGCCGCGCGTTCTCGTCGGCAGTGGATTGTTGATCTGCGGCTACGGCTTCTACACGATGGCGAAACTGACCACGGACATCGGCTATTGGGATCTGTTCTGGCCGCAGCTGTGGCAAGGCGTGGGGTTCAGCCTGATCTTCGTCGCGCTGAGCACGGCGGCACTATCGACGATTCCGAAACCACGAATGACGGCGGCGACCGGCTTGTACAACGTCGTGCGACAGGTGATGGGAAGCGTCGGCATCGCGCTGGCGGCGACACAGCTCACGTCGAGCACCGTGCGCTATCACGCGATTCTCTCGGAGGATGCCGGCGCGTCGGGCGGCGCGCGGCAGATGGTGAACGCGGTGACGTCGGGCATGATGAGCAAGGGCGCCGACGCATTCACCGCGAAGGCACAAGCCCTACAAATCATCAATGGAATGATCGAGCGCCAGGCCGCGGTGCTTGCGTACAATCATGTCTTCGTGCTGGTGGCGTCGTTGTTCTTCATTGGGTTTCCGTTGGTGTTCCTGCTCAGGAGAGGGACGCCCTCGGCAGAGATCGAGGTGGCGGTCGATTGACCACGGACTGAGGCGGACGTACACGGAACGGCACGGAGACTACGTGAACTGCTGTTAACGGCCGTCGACGCGGTCTCCGTGCCGTTCTGTGTATGTCCGATTGGGTCGGTGGTTGGATCTTGTTTGAGAGGTGCACGGCGCGTATCGTCGGACAACCTCCGACCCCACTCGTCATGCGCGTTTTTCTTTCGCTCGCCATCGGACTCGCTTCGGTGGCCCCGCTCGCGGCACAGACTCCGACCGCCGGCTACTATCGTTTCCCCACGATCTCGAACGGCACGATCGTCTTCACCGCCGAGGGTGACTTGTGGCGCGTGCCTGTGGCGGGCGGTGTCGCGCAGCGATTGACGACGCACCCTGCCGAGGAATCGCACGCGGCGATCTCGCCCGACGGGCGCACGATCGCATTCTCGGCGAGCTATGAGGGGCCGACCGAGGTGTACACGATGCCGATCGACGGCGGATTGCCCGTGCGTCGCACGTTCGACGGCGCGGCGGCGACCGTGATCGGGTGGACGCCCGACGCGAAAGTCATCTACAGCACGCGCAAGTACTCGACGCTTCCGAACACCGAGCTCGCCACGGTCGATCCGAAGAACAACGCGATCGCGCTCGTGCCGCTCGCGCAGGCAGCGGATGGATCGTTCGACGCGAACGGTACGCTCTATTTCACGCGCTACGCGTTTCAGGGAAGCAACACGAAGCGCTATCAGGGCGGGACCGCGCAGAACATCTGGAAGTACGCGCGCAACGGCGCCGCGGCGCAGCCGCTCACGCCGGACTGGAAGGGCACGAGCCGGTCCGCCATGGTGTGGCATGGTCGCATCTACTTCGACAGCGATCGTGACGGCACGATGAACCTCTGGTCGATGGACGAGAACGGAAAGGATCTGAAGCAGCTGACGCATCACGCGGGCTTCGACGTGCAGAGTCCTTCGCTCGCCGACGGCAAGATCGTGTATCAGCTGGGCGCCGACCTCCGCGTGTATGATGTCGCGACGAATCAGGATGCCGCCGTGCCGATCAAGCTCGTCTCGGATTTCGAACAGACGCGCGAACGGTGGGTGCGCAATCCGTCGGATTGGATCAACGCCGTGCATCTCTCGCCGACGGGCGACCGCGTCGCGGTCACGGCGCGCGGTCAGGTGTTCGTCGTACCGACGCAGCAGGGACGGCTCGTCGAAGCGACTCCGGGCAAGTCGGCGCGGTGGAACGACGCGCGGTTCATGACCGACGGCAAGACCGTGCTGGCGATCGGCGACAAGAGCGGCGAGCAGGAGTTCTGGACGCTGCCGGCGAACGGGATCGGACAGGAGAAACAAGTCACGCGCGACGGCAAGGTCGTGCGATGGGAAGGTATTCCGTCCCCCGACGGCAAGTGGCTCGCGCACACCGACAAGAATCAGCAACTCTGGCTGACGGACGTCGCGACGGGCGTGACGAAGCTGCTCGGGACGAACAAGGAAGGCGACTTCGACGACATGAAGTGGTCGCCGGACGGGAAATGGTTCGCGTACGCGGCGCCGGCCAGGAATCTCTTCGGGCAGTTGTATCTGTACAATGTCGAGTCGGGAAGCAGCACCGCGGTGACGACCGATCGATACGACAGCTACAGTCCCGCGTGGACGCCGGACGGCAAGTGGTTGTACTTCCTGTCGAATCGCAACTTGCAGTCGTCGGTGCAATCGCCATGGGGCGCGCGCGAACCGGAGCCGTTCTTCGACAAGCAAACGAAGATCTACGCGCTCGCCTTGGTGCCGGGTGAACGGAATCCATTTCAGCCGGACGATGAGCTGAGCATGGCGAAGAATCCGAAGCCGGATAGTGCCAAGGTGCCGGCCGACAGCGCGCAGTTGAATCGTCCATCGCCGAGTCCGGCGCGGCAGGACGTGCCGGCGACCGCGGCGCAGCGCATCGTTCTGGACGGCATCGAGCGCCGGTTGATCGAGCTGCCGGTGCCGCCGGGCAATTACAATAGTCTAACAACCGACGGCAAACGGCTGTACCTCGTCTCGCGCAACGCGGGCGTCGACGGCGCACCCGATCTCAAGACGCTCGCGATCGACAACAAGAAGCCCGAGCTCGAGACGTTCCTCGCCGGCGTGCGCGCCTACGAGATCTCGGCCGATCGCAAGAAGATGCTCGTTCGCAAGACGAACTCGAACGACATCTACGTGGTGGACGCCGGCGCCAAGGCGCCGACGGATCTCTCGAAGTCGCAGGTGGATCTCAAGAGCTGGGTGCTGCACTTCGATCCGCGTGAGGAGTGGCGGCAGATGTTCGCGGACGCGTGGCGGCTCGAGCGCGACTACTTCTACGATCGCGGCATGAACGGCGTCGATTGGCGCGCGATGCGCGATCATTACGCGCCGCTCGTCGAGCGCGTGACCGATCGCGCGGAGCTGAGCGATCTCCTGGCACAGATGGTCGGCGAGCTCTCGGCGCTGCACATCTTCGTCTACGGCGGCGACATTCGGCGAGGAACGGACGCCGTCCTTCCGGCGTCGCTCGGTGCGCGGCTCGCGCGAGACGATCAGCGCGGCGGCTACCGCGTCGAGCACATCTACCAGACGGATCCGGACGAGCCGCGCAATCTCTCGCCGCTGGCGCGCTACGGCGTCGACGTGCATGAAGGCGACGTCATCGCCGCGGTGAACGGCGTGCCGACGCTCTCGGTGCCCGACATCGGCGCGTTGCTGCGCGACCAGGCCGATCATGAAGTGCTCCTCCGCGTGCGCCCGGCGACGGGCGCCGAGCGCGAAGTCGTCGTGACGCCGATGTCGCAGGGTGCCGAAAACAATCTGCGATACGCCGAGTGGGAGTACACGCGCCGTGAAGCGGTGGAGCAGAAGGGGAAGGGTGATATCGGGTACGTGCACCTGCGTGCGATGAGCGGCGGCGACATCGCGCAGTGGGCGCGCGACTTCTATCCGGCGTTCGATCGCCAGGGCCTGATCGTCGACGTACGCCACAACAACGGCGGCAACATCGACTCATGGGTGCTCGAGAAGCTGATGCGCAAGGCGTGGTTCTATTTCCAGTCGCGCGTCGGCGACCCGACGTGGAACATGCAGTATGCGTTTCGCGGGCACGTGGTGGTGTTGACCGACGAGAACACCGCGTCGGACGGCGAAGCGTTCTCCGAAGGATTTCGGAGACTGGGCCTTGGCAAGCTGATCGGTACGCGAACGTGGGGCGGCGAGATCTGGCTGTCGTCGAGCAACGTTCTGGTCGATCGCGGGATTGCTACGGCGGCGGAGACGGGCGTGTACGGACCGGAAGGGAAGTGGCTGATCGAGGGCCACGGTGTCGATCCGGACATGGTCGTCGACAACGAGCCGCACGCGACGTTCGAGGGGAAGGATGCGCAGCTCGACGCGGCGATCGCCTACTTGCAGCAGGAGATCA
Source organism: Gemmatimonadaceae bacterium (assembly GCA_035606695.1). Lineage (NCBI taxonomy): Bacteria > Pseudomonadati > Gemmatimonadota > Gemmatimonadia > Gemmatimonadales > Gemmatimonadaceae > Gemmatimonadaceae bacterium. The sequence goes on along the minus strand of DATNEW010000017.1, from coordinate 8,090 downwards.
AATTGCATCCGGTGCCGGTTCCCCCGCCGCCGGCGTATCCGAACAAGTCGCTCAAGGCCGTCATTCAGGCGGGCGACGCGAAAAAGCCGTAACAAAGGCCGTAAGGAGACGAGACGAATGCCGACGCGCACGGAATTGAAGTTGAAGACGCAGGATGGCGTGTGTGACACGTACCTTTTTCAGCCGGATGGTCCGGGGCCGTGGCCCGCGGTGTTGATGTACATGGACGGCATCGGCATGCGGCCGGCGCTGTGGGAGGTGGCGGACCGCATCGCGGCGCAGGGCTATTGGGTCATGCTGCCGGACCTCTTCTATCGCGTCGGCTACAAGGCGGAGTACGGCGTCAACGTCTTCACGAACGCGGAGCAGCGCGCGGACCTGATGACGCGCATCATGCCGTCGGCGAGCGCGTCGAACGTCATGCGGGACACGGACGCGCTGCTGGCGCACGCCGCGCAGCAGCCGAACGTGCGTCATGAGAAGATTGGTATTACAGGATACTGTATGGGCGGCCGTCTCGCGATGTACGCCGCCGGCTACTACGGCGACCGCGTCGCCGCCGCGGCGGCGTATCACCCCGGCGGTTTGGCCACGGACGCGCCGGATAGCCCGCACACGCTGGCGCCGAACATGCGCGCCCAGGTCTACGTGGGCGCGGCGATGGAAGATCAGAGCTTCGACGCCGCGCAGAAGGAACGGTTCGACCAAGCCCTGACCGATGCCGGCGTCGCGCATACGATCGAGACGTATCAGGCGCGGCACGGCTTCGTCCCGCCGGATACACCGGCGTATGACGCCGCCGCCGCGGCGCGACATGATCAGACGCTCTTTGGGCTCTTGAGGTCCGAGTTGCCTCGCGCCTAGAAGGCTCGAACGGAGTTCATCAAAAAAGAACAACGACCACGTCCGACCAGATCTGACCGCATCTGAAAAGCAGTTCTCAGATCGTGTCGGATCTTGTCAGACCCGGTCGTTTTTTCTCTTTTGTAGTCCGAGCGCCATCCCCTCAGACCTTGTCCTGTCTCGAATCGATACAACCTGTATCGGTTTGGGAACGATCCGTGGTACCTCGGCCTTCCTGTCATAAATCCCACCCGCATGCGGTTTTATGAAGCAGAATGGCGACACCCGCCGGTTCGTCCTGATCGTCGATCCCCACGATGGAGTCTGCGCCGTGCTCCGGCGCATGCTGAATGACGCGAACATCGAGACGGTGATCGCGAAGAGCTGCGCCGAGGCGCTGACGCTCGTCAAGTCGCACGGCGAGTTGATCGACGTGCTGCTGACGGAGCTCGAGGGGCCCGAGTGCGCCGGTGCGGGCCTCATCGCGGACGCGCTCCGTCATCGGCCGCACCTTCCCATCGTGTGCATGTCCACCGCCGCCAACGACGACGTTCACATTCGTCGTCTCGTGCCGGCCCGCGCCGCTGTCGTACCCAAGCCCTTTACAGTCGCCCAGCTCACCGCGGCGATTGCGAGGGCGGTGGCGGCGTAGCGATCGCGCGCAGCAACGCCGCGGCTTGTGGATTCGCCGCGGACGCACGCAGCGCATTCTCGAACGTCGCCGCCTCCGTACTGTCCAGGCGTGCGGCCGCATGAAATTCCTTGGCCGCCGAGTCGTAGTGCCGTAGTTCGCCGTAGAACGTCGCGAGCCGCAGCCGATTCGGCGCACGATCGGCGTTGTAGTGCTGGCTGTCGACGAACTCCTCAGCCGCCGCGTCGAATGCGTGGCGATCGTCGGCGCTCAGGGCGCCCGCGAACGGCGCAAGGATCCACGCGGCCTGCTGCCGCAGCGCGCGACGTGGATCGCGCAGCAACGGCGTCGCGATCGCGATGCGATCGTTCTCGGCGAACGCGTCGAGAATCTGAAGGGCGTACAACCGCACGACGGCATTGCTGTCGCGCGTCCACCGGCGAGCCGCCTCGAGCGCGATCGGGCCCGGCCGCGCGCCCAGCCGCGCGAGCGCCGACGCTCGCACGATCCACGGTTCGGTTGGATCGTTCGCGACGACGCCGAGTGAGTCCGCGGCGCCCGCCGATCCATGGTCGTCGAGGGAGAAGGCCTGCGCGAAGCGCTGAAATCCGGGGTTCGGTTTCGGATACCACGTCGCGATCGCCTTCGCCGCCCACGCGGCCGGCTTCTCGGTGTGGCAGCGAGTGCACGCGTTGGGCACGCCGAGCGAGACGCTGAGATCCGGCCGCGGTATTCGAATACTGTGATCGTGCCGATGGTCGATCACCATGTACGTCGTGTCGGGAAGATGACATGCCGCACACTGCGCGCCCGCGCTGCCCGGCGTGTGAAAGTGGTGCGCCGGCACGTCGTATTTCGCGGGGCGGTGACACTGCGCGCACGTCTGGTTGCCCGGACGGCGCAGCTTGCCCGAATGCGGATCGTGGCAGTCGGAGCACGTCACGCCGGCGTGATACATCCGGCTCTGAAGGAACGACGCGTACGTGTAGACCTCATCGTGCTGCTGGCCGTCGGGTTGATAGAGTCCGGCGAGAATCGGCAGCGGCGTGTAGTAGTCGAGCAGCGGCGCGCCGGCGACGTAGCCGTCGGCGATGTGATTGCGCCGCGCGTGGCATTGCGCGCACGTCTCGATCTCGCGATCGCTCGGCCGCGGAACGTTGCGCGTTGCGTTGCCCGTGGCGGAGTCGATGCTCCAATGGACGCCGGCCCGATCGTGCAGCGGATTCCGTATCCCGTCGTCGTGCCACAGGAGCCGCCGAGCAAAGGCGGGATACTTCGCCCAGGACACGTGGTCGCTTGCGGGTCCATGACAGGCTTCGCACGCGACGTTGATCTCCGAGAACGTCGTGTGGAATGCGTCGCTGTCCGGCTCGTACTGCTTGCGCACGGCCGTCGAATGGCAGTCGGCGCACATGTAATTCCAGTTATATGCGCGTCCGGTCCAGTGGAATGGATCGGTGTGCGACGCTTCGGCGTCCGCGCTGAGGGCGAACCAGCGCTGGCCGCCGGTCGACGCCGGCCGGGCGTCCCACGCCGCGAGCAACGCCTGAATGTGGCCGTTCGGCAACTCGACGAGATACTGCTGGAGCGGCCAGACGCCGAACGTGTAGCGAATGGCGTAGTCGTGCGCCGCGCCGTCGGCGCCGATGGTGTTCACGACCGCGGTGTCGCCGTGCCGCAGAAATGCGTAGGTCACGCCGCCCGTCGTGAGGCGCGTGCCATCGAAGCGGCCAAGGACCGTCTTTGGCGTGGCGTTCTGCATGGCCATGGAGTGCTGCGACGAGCGCCAGCTCGAGAATTCTGCCGTGTGACAGCTCGCGCATCGGGCGGACCCGACGAATTGCGGTTCGCCAGATCGGCGGCACGCCGCGCCCAGCGCCACGAGAGCCGTGAGCGCCGCGAGTGCAACCCGGCGAGTGGTCGGTGAAGGCGTGGGCATGGCGAAGCAGTGGCAGGGCGCGAAGCGACGAGGAATTTGGCACCGCGCGCTGTCGGGGGCCAATCCCACAAATGAGAGGAGTAGGAACGCGCGCGGGACGGTTGGGGAACGCTCGTGCAACGCGCCCCTCGTATCATGGTGGTGCAGCTCGAGTGTGTCACTCGCGCAGGTGGTGTGTGACGTGGCGCACAAAGACGGTCTGAGGGCGCCGGCGCGTTAACAGAAATCTCATGCCGGCGTCGCACGGCGCAGAGAACGCAACACTCGGGGAATTCGACCATGCATGACGCTCACCGTTGTATCCGGATCCCGGTCACCGCCGCGTGTGTGTTCGCGCTTGCCGCGTGCTCCGCCGAGTCGCGCGACATGACCGGAGGCCCGACCGGTATTCAGACGATGCCAGTCGTTCCGGCGACCGTCAACGCGACGGTTGGCTCTGCGCTGAGCGTTCTTCAGGCGCGTGTGACGGTCGACGCCGTGGGCGCCGACTCCGTCCGCGTGGTGTACCAGGCCGGCAATGGTGTCGCGCAGGCCACCCCATTTCGCACGCCCCGTACGTCGTCGGATACGATCCTCGTGCTCGGGTTGCATGCAAAGACGCTGTACACCTACTACGTCGAAGCACTGACGGCCGGCGTGTCGCAACGCTCGCCGGCGGGCACGTTCACCACGGCGGCGCTGCCGGGTCAGCTCGACAACGTGCGGTTGCAGCAGATCAGCGGCGTGCAGCATCACGACGTCGCGACCGGCGTGACGACCGGCGACGGCGGCTATGCGGTGATCTTCGACAGCACCGGCGCGCTCGTATGGTATCGTGACTTCACGGACACGAAGATGACGGTATCGAACGTACTCATGCAGCCGAACGGCAACATCACGGCGTTCATCGGCAACACGTCGGGCTGGCAGCCGGCGGACGGCTATTACGTCGAGATGAGCCCAGCGGGTGAGATTCTGCAGACGTATCGCGCGCCGCCCGGCTCGTACATGGACGATCACGATTTTCTGATTACCGGCGGCGGGGACACGCGGCAGCTGCACTACTTCACGTACACCATTCGCCAGATGGACCTCTCGCCGATCGGCCTCGGGACGAACGTCGCGACGGCCGGCCATCAGGTTCGCCGCGAGAGCGCCGCGGGGCTCGATTTCACCTGGGACGCCTGGGATCATTTCACGATCACCGATTGGATCGGCGACGCCGCGGCGAAGGCGACGCGCGGGAACAGTACGGATTACGACCATCCCAATGCGCTCACGTTCGACAACAGCGGCAACTACGTCGTCTCGTGGCGCAACCTCGATCAAGTCACCGCTATCGACCCGAACAACGGCAATGTGCTGTGGCGTCTTGGCGGCAAGAACAGCGATTTCACGTTCGTGAATGATCCGTTGAACGGATTTACCAAGCAGCACTCGGTGAAGGTGCTCGCGAACGGCGACATCCTGCTGTTCGACAATGGAACGGATCACACGCCGGCGCAGAGCCGGGCGGTGGAGTACAAGCTCGACTTTGCGACCATGACGGCAACGATGGTGTGGGAGTCGCGGCACACGCCGACGTTGGTCGCGACGTACGTGGGTTGGGTGGATCGCTTCACCAATGGCAACACGTGGGTGGCGTATTCATTCTTCGGCCGCGCGGTCGAGGTGGACGCCGCGTCGAACGTGGTCTGGGAGGGGCAGCTGGTGGTGAACGGCAACACCCCGGTGGCGTATCGCATGGTGCCGGTCACATCGCTCTATAGGTATGTGAAACCATAGCCTTGATGTGCGGGTGGAAAACGGCGGCACGAGCGTGACAGCTCGTGCCGCCGCGGTGCGTGTGCGAGGGACACATGTAAGAACTGTAATAACCTGTTTACGAGCGGCCGCGTTCGCATCGGCGTGATACGCGTCACGCCGCGCCGCCATCGCGCGCGATATCCGCATGCGGGTGCTTTGGTTGGCTCCGGCCTTGCCTTATCGCGCACCACCGGTGCGCCGGTCGTCAGTGGACCGCCCGCGCACGGTGTCACTTCACGGACCAATCTGGAGCTTCAACGCATGTGGTCGCTGAGTCGTCGAATTCGCTGGACTGCGCTCACCGCTTTCGCCGCGGGCGCGCTCGCCGCGTGCTCTGATGGATCGAGATCGTCGAGCGGAACGGACTTGCTCACGCCGGCCGCGCCGATCGTTCCCGCGTCGGTCACCGTCGTCGTCGGTTCGGCGACGATGGTCTTGCAGGCTCGCGTGTCCTTCACCGCCGCGGGTGCGGACTCGGTCCGCGTCGCGTATCAGGCGCCGAACGGGCCGGTGCAGTTCACACCGTTCCACGCCGTCGGTCAGAACGGCGACACCATTCTCGTGCTCGGACTGCGTCCGAAATCGCGGTACACGTATCACGTCGAAGCGATGACGGGCGGCGTCTCCGCATCGTCGACCGACGCCGCGTTCACGACTGCCCAGGTGCCCGGGCAACTCGACAACGTACAGATCCAGCAGATCAGCGGCGCGCAACATCACTACGTCGCGACCGGCGTGCTCACGGGCGACGGCGGTTATGCGGTAATCTTCGACAGCACCGGCACCATCGTGTGGTATCATGACTTCACGGCAACCAAGCTGACGGTGTCGAACGTCGTCATGCAGCCGAACGGCAACATCACCGCGTTCCTCGGCAACACCTCCGGCTGGCAGCCGCTGGAAGGCTACTACGTCGAGATGAATCCAGCGGGTGACATCGTGAACACGTACCGCCCGCCGGCCGGCTCGTTCATGGACGATCACGAATTTCTGATCACTGGCAGCGGCGCGAGTCAGACGGTGCAGTACTTCACCTTCACCACGCGGCAACTCGACCTGTCGGCGCTCGGCTTGAGCCCCAACACCACGACGGCAGGCCATCAGATTCGACGGTTCAATGCGTCGGGCGCGGAGGAATTCACCTGGGACGCGTGGGATCACATCTCGATCGATGAGTGGGTGGGCGACACGACCGCGAAGACGACGCGCGGCAATAGTACCGACTTCGATCATCCGAACGCGATGACGTTCGACACTGCCGGGAACTACGTCGTCTCGTGGCGCAATCTCGACCAGATCATGGCGATCGATCCCAACAACGGGAACGTGCTGTGGCGGCTCGGCGGAACGAAATCTGATTTCACGTTCGTGAACGATCCGCTGAACGGATTCTACAAGCAGCATTCGGTGAAGGTGCTCGCGAACGGCGACATCCTGCTCTTCGACAACGGCGCCGGTCACGTTCCGGCGCAGAGTCGAGCCGTGGAGTATCGGCTGGACATGACGGCGAAGACGGCGACGATGGTGTGGGAGTCGAGGCACAACCCGCCGCTCTTCGCGGTGTTCGTCGGGTGGGTCGACCGTTTCATGAATGGCAACACGTGGGTTGCCTACTCGTACTTCGGGCGCGCCGTTGAAGTGGATGCGAGCTCGAACGTTGTCTGGGAGGGTCAGCTCGTCGTGAATGGCGCGAATCCAACGGCATACCGAATGGTTCCAATCGTTTCGCTGTACCGATACGTGAAAACTTGAGCCTTGTGGGAGCGGCATAAAGAAACGTTTCAGCACGTTACGGAGGGTGGCCCCCATCGTATATTGGCCGAGGGCTCCGCGATCCCCGCGAGCCACTCTCCTGACGCATTCAGTCGTAGGTCGCGATGGAATTGCTTGTCCGACGTCGGGCACTGCTTCGCCGTTCCATTGTCGCTGTCGTGGCGACCGGGCTCAGCGTCGCCTCGTGCGGCGCACCGAATTCGCCGGATGCGCCCGTCAGTCCCGACCGACGTCCGCCGCCGCCTCGAATGCTCGGCGTCGACGCTCCTCCCAACATCCTGTTTCTGCTCGCGGACGACATGCGCTTCGACGCCGTCGGCGCCGCCGGCAACAAGGTGATCCAGACGCCCACGCTCGACGCGCTGGCGCAGCAGGGCGTGCTATTCAAGAACTCATACGTCACGTCGCCGATCTGCAACATCAGCCGCGCGTCGATCTTCACCGGGCAGTGGGCGAGCCGCCACGGCATCCTCGATTTCGACACCGATTTCTCGCCGACGCAGCTTGCGCAGACCTACCCCGTGCTGTTGCATCGCGCCGGATTTCGTACCGGGTTCATCGGTAAGTTCGGGGTCGGCGACAATCCGCCGGCGTCCGCGTTCGACTATTGGAAGGGTTTCGCCGGCCAGGGCGTCTACGAGACGACCGACAGCGCCGGCAATCCGATCCACCTGACCAAGCTGATGAGCGAGCAGGCGATCTCGTTCCTGCGCAGCCAGCCGCGCAGCAAGCCGTTCATGCTCTCCGTGAGCTTCAAGTCGCCGCATCCGCAGGACGAGGACGCGCGCCAGTTCATTCCCGATCCCGCGGACATGGGCCTCTACGCAGGCATCACCATGCCGACGCCGGCGACGGGCTCGAATGCGTACTGGAACGCGCTGCCGGACTTCTTTCGACAGAACAACGAAGCGCGCGGGCGGTGGCTGAATCTCTTCGCGACGCCCGACATGTATCAGACGTCGGTGAAGAACTACTATCGCCTCGTGACCGGCATGGACCGGGCGGTGAGCGAGATTCGGGCGGAGCTCAAGCGTGACGGACTCGACCGTAACACGGTGATCATCTTCGCCAGCGACAATGGATTCCTCCTGGGCGAGCACGGGTTGTCGCACAAGTGGT